>CAYXCT010000006.1:0-26622 GCA_964463435.1 uncultured bacterium
GATGTCAGCGAGAGCGGGGCGCATGCCTTTGATGTGGCGGTGGCTGGGCAGTCCAGCAGCTCTGTGAAGCCCTTTGTGGGCGCCACCGCGGCTGAGGACTTCAGCTTCAGCGGCTGGAACCTCTGCCCCGACCTGGACCTGGGCTGGAGCTATGAGACCCAGGCGCAGGATCAGGACCGCACGGTGGCGGCCAATGGCAGCAGCTTCAGCGTCCCTGGGCTGCAGCCTGCCTTGAGCCAGCTATCGCTGGGCGGCGGCTTCACCGCGCAGCTGGCTGGCAGCCTGGCCCTGACCGCGGATTACCATCTAGTGCTGCCCACGGGCAACCTGCTGGAGCAGAGCGGATCCATCGGCTTCCGCTACCAGTTCAGCCAGCTGTAAGCATTGGCTAAAAAGCCCCAGCCGCAAGGCTGGGGCTTTTTTGTTTCGCCCGCGCCCATCCTGTCGAGCGATGCGCCAAGGATGGATTTGGTGTAGAATGCCGCATCTAAGGCTCGGGCCAATAGGGAGAGCTTTGACAATAGGAGGATTCTCATGTTCACGAAGAGGATGAGCCTGCTCGCTCTTGCATTGGCCTTCGCCGGGATGGCGATGGCGCAGGACCGCCAGGACAAGCAGGACAGGCAGGGCGAAGAGGGCAAGGCAAGCCAGGAGCGGCCGGCTCGCGAGGAGCGCGCGCCGCTGGTCATCAATCTGAACCATGGCAGCAGCGGCGGGCACAACCGCAACTACCCTTCCCAGCAGGCGGGGCAGGCCAAGAGCAAGCCTTCCTGGGGGCAGGTGAGCCGCCCGGCTGCCAAGCCCCAAGCCGCAGAGGGCCGCGAGCAGGCCGCCCCGGCCGCGGCCCAGCGCCAGCCGGTCAGCGCCTATGCGGCCAAGGGCCAGCGGGCCGGCAATGCCGCCCATCACCATCCCTACACCCAGGGCTATGTGCGCAAGAAGCTGCAGAATATAGGGGTGGCCACAGAGCCCAAGTTCATCACGGACCGCTCAGAGATCGTCCACACCGACCGCAAGCATTCCAGCATCGCCCTGCCCAATCAGGGAGCGGATGGCCGGGCGCTGAAGGCCGTGGTGATCAAGCCCCGCGGGGACAGCGCCCTGCTGGTGCGCTCGCAGATGGCCATGGTGAGCGCGCCCTCTTGGCGGGCCAGCGCCGAGGCCAGGCGGGCCAGCGAGAGCCAGCCCGGCCGCTACTATTGGCACCAGGACCAGGGCTTCGACTACTGCCATTACCGGGACGATTCCGGCTATGACTGGTATGGCTGGTACATGGGGGACCAGTACTTTTGGACCCGCGATTTCAACGGCCGCTGGTGGTGGTATGACGCGGACAATGACCGCTGGGACTTCTACAATGACGGCTACTGGTGGTGGCAGGATCCCAACCACGTGGGCGACCTCTACTGCTATAGCGATGAGGGCTACATCCCCGCCAATTCGCAGGAAGACCAGGTGGTCATGACCCAGCCCGTGGAAACGGACCTGCAGGTGAGCACCAGCCCGGATGGCACCCGCACGGTCAAGGTGCTGGCGGGCAGCGACGATGCCTTCCTGTATGACACCGCCAACCCGCCCTCCTTTGACCCCATCTACCTGGCCTCAGGCGTGCAGCGCGTGGAGTTCTCGGACCCCAGCAATGGCCGGCCTTTGGAGATAGTGCTCAAGCTGGATGACGGCTCCTTCGACCTTTTCGATGGCGACGGGCATCCCTACAACGCGCAGGCGGACGCTGCGGCAGCCGCGGCGGCGATGCAGTGAGGGGCTGAGCGGCCCTTGGCTCAGCAGAAAGCCCCGGCTTTTGGCCGGGGCTTTCTGCTTTTCATGGCCGGCTTCAGCGGCCGCGGAACCTGGGCGAAAGGCTCACATACAGCGCGGCCAGGGCCAGCACGCTGGCGATGAGGGCCACGCAGCCCGGCCAGCCGCCCCAGGCCCACAGCAGGCCCGGGGCCACCGACCCCACAAAGCCCCCCAGGTAGTAGAAGCTGACGTACCAGCCCACCGCCGCCGCGGCGCTGCCCTTGGCCGCCTGGCCCACCAGGCGGTTGGTGATGGTCTGGCAGATAAAGACGCCGGAGGAGCAGAGCGCGATGCCGGCCACCACGGCCCACAAGGGCTGGGCCAAGGTGAGCAGCACGCCCAGGCAGGAGCAGAGCAGGGACAGGGAAAGGGTCATGCGGCTGGGCAGCTGGCCCGCCCAGTGGCCGGCCAGGGGCGTGATCACGGCGCCCACCAGATACACGAAGAAGATGGAGCCCAGCTGCGAGGTGCTGAGGCTGTAGGGCGGGGCCGCTAGGTGGAAGGTGACGTAGGTGAAGGTGCCCACCAGGGCGAAGAGGATGCAGAAGCCCACGCCGAAGACGCCCAGCATCCCCGGGTCGGTCAGGTGCTTGAACAAGGCCCGCGCGGAGCGGCCATAGCCCTGCTGGCGCTTGAAGCGCTGGGCCAGCGGCATCCAGGCGGCCACCATCCAGCCCATTCCCAGGTTGAGCAGGCCCAGGGCCGCGAAGGACCAGCGCCAGCCCAGGCGCTCGGCGATGAGCCCGCTCAAGAAGCGGCCGGTGAAGCCGCCCAGCACGGTGCCGGTGACATACACCGAGGTGGCAAAGGCCGCGCTGCCGGCGGGCCATTCCTCGTTGATGTAGGCCACGGTGACGGCGAAGACCGCGGGCGTGGCCAGGCCCTGCACAAAGCGCCAGGCCAGCATGGAAGGCAGGCCCATGGAGCAGGCGGTGAGCAGGTTGGCCAGGCCCAGGATGAAGACGGCAGGCACGATGACCCGCTTGCGGCCATGCACGTCCGCCACCATGCCCACCCAGGGCGCGGCCAGGGCCACGGCGATGGTGGCTGCCGAGACGGTCAGGCTGGCCCCCAGCTTGGAGGTGGAAAAGGCCTTTTGCAGCAGCGGCAGCAGCGGCTGGGTGGCATACAGGGAGAGAAAGGCGCAGAATCCCACCATGCCCACGGCCCAGGTCTTGCGGTCCATGCCGGGGCGCTGGGATGCTGCTGCGGCGATGTTGCTCATCTTGCCCTCGAAAGGGCATCCGCGTGCCAAGCACAGGGCGGATGCGTGAAAGCCCTCATTCTAGCACTCTGGCCCGTTCTTTCCAGGGGCTTGCTGGCCCGGCCCTTGGCAGGGCTTCTCTTTTCTGCGGAAATTCCCTGAAAAGGGAGAGCCCCGGCCGAAAGGCTGGGGCTCTTTTTTGAAAGCGCTGATTTGCGGCTAGCGCCGCCTGAGGATGGGCAGGCTGATCGCGAAGCTTATCTTAGCGTCAACGTTTGCTCGTGGAATTTATTGTGCATCTTCCCGAATAGTGGGGCGTAGTTTTTGAAGGTTGCCAAGACTTCGGGATCAAAATGCGCGGGCAGAGTTCGGTCATCGCCCATGGTGATTGTCTGGAAGGCCTGCTCATGGCTGAAAGCGGGCTTGTAGGGCCGCAGGCTCCTGAGCGCGTCATATTGGTCCGCAAGGGAAGTGATGCGCGCCTCGAGGGGTATGGCGCTGCCCTTCAAGCCATCCGGATAGCCGCTCCCATCCCACCGCTCATGGTGAAAATTAGCGATGTTCCTGCCCACGGCCAGCTTGGGATGGTCACCGATGATCTTGGCGCCATGAGCCGCGTGCGATTGCATCAGCTCGAATTCCTCCGTTGAAAGCTTGCCTGATTTCTTCAAGATGTCGACCGGCACATGCAGCTTGCCGACATCGTGCAGCTGCGCTTGGATCCTCACCTTGGCAGTGAAGGCCAAGGGCAGCCCCAGCTTCTCTGCCAGCAGGGCGGCATACTCCCCCACGCGCAAGATGTGGCTGCCCGTGTCCTGGTCATTCAGCTCCGCGGCGCGGGCCAGGGTGAACACAAGGTAATCGAACGCCTTTTCGGTTTCTTGGGTCTCTTTGGCGATGGTGCGCAGAAAATTAATCTGCATTGCAATCGCCTTGATGATGACCGATTCCCGGCCGTCCACCGGGCTGTCAAAGCCATAGAAGGCGATGCAGAGCCCGAGGCCGGCCCGGCACAGGTAGTTGCCGGGATAGATGCCCGCTTTCGCAAAGGCATAGGCTGCCTTGTCCGCTTCCCGGGATGAGCTATCCCCGTCATTCTCCTGGAAGATGCGGGCATCCCCATCCAAAAGGAACAAGAGGTCCCTGTCCGAGATGATCCTCTCGATTTGGACGCCCCCCGGACCCTCAAAGTCATAATTGGACCAGCCAGACTCGGTGGTCCCAAGCAGCATCCCGCGAGCCCCGGTGCCTTGGCCTGCGCTTGCCTCCTGGATCAGGGCATCGACCTTCGCCGAGAAATCAAAATCGCTCTTCAGGATCGCCGGCTCTGCCGCGCTGTTGCCCCTCTCTGCCAAGCCGACCAGCACGTTGTACAGCGAATGGAACTTCAAATTCTGCTCCCTGGTCTCAAGCAGCTTTCTAATGCGGGTCAGTACTTCGGTGGCCTCAAAGGGCTTGCTGATAAAGTCTTCCGCGCCCACCTCGATGCTACGGATCTTGTCTGCCTTTGCGGAGAGCGCCGAGATCATGATGACGGGGATGGCGGATGTCTGCGGCGATGCTTTGAGCAGGCGGCATACCTCATAGCCGTCAATGCCGGGCATCATGACATCCAGCAGGACAATGTCGGCTCTCTCATGCTTCAACAGGGCGAGGGCTTGATAGCCCTCATTGGCGCTCATGACCTCGTAATGGGCGGGTTCGAGGATGGCTTCGAGGAGCTGGACATTCATAGGCTCGTCATCCACGCACAAGATCTTCATCATCGACATTCCTTTCGCTCTCAAATCCGGTGCTGCTCAACAGGCCTTCGCCTAGGAGCTAGAGCTTCCAAAATGCGGCTCTTAAAGTATGGCCGGGCCGGGCCGTTTATTCCCAGGTTTCACGCAAATTCTTCAGTTTTGGTCAGGGTGCCTTGCAGGTTTGAGGGCGGGCGTGGAGCGCGCCGGGGGCTTTTCTTTTGCCCTGGGATTCCATAAGATGGGCCTTTGCTGATGACATCAAGGAGGCGAGATGCCCAGCTTGGATTTGAACGGCGGCTGGCTGCTGCACGGCTATGACGGCCAGCGGGGGAGCCTAGGCCACGCGCTGGCCGAGCAGCCGGACCTGAGCCGATTCATCCCGGCCCAGGTGCCGGGATGCGCGCACCTGGACCTGATGGCCGCCGGCATCATCGCGGACCCGGCCGAGGGCCTGAACGCGCTGGCCTGCCGCTGGGTGGAGGAGAGCCAGTGGCTCTACCGCAAGGAGTTCATGGCCCCGGCCGGGGCGCTCAACACCCGGGCCTGGCTGCGCTTTGAATGCCTGGACCTGGCTGCCAAGGTCTTCTTGAACGGCGAGCGGGTGGCGGAGCATGCCAATGCCTTCATGCCCCTGTCGGTGGAGGTCAGCGGCCGCCTGAAGCCCGGCCGCAACATCCTGGTGGTGCAGCTGGAGAGCGGGCTGTGGATGGCGGGCGACAAGCCGGCCCAGGGCCTGGGCTTCACCCCGGACGCGGCCCTGACCAAGCGCCACTGGCTGCGCAAGCCCCAGTTCCAGTTCAACTGGGATTGGGCCACCCGCTTGCTGAACGTGGGCATCGAGGGCGCGGTGCGCCTGGACTATGGCGCAGAGCCCCTGCGCTTGCAGGGCTTCAGCTGCCTGGCCAGCCTGGATGCCAGCCTCAAGCAGGGCAAGGTCAAGGCCCTGGCCAGCGTGCAAGGACCGGCCAGCGGCGCTGCAGCCGGGCTCTTGAGGTTGTCCGCGCCCGGGCTGGGCTTGATGAAAGAAGCGCCGATTGAGGTGGGCCCGGGCTTGCATGAGGTGCGGCTAGAGATGGATGTGCCAGCGCCTGAGCTCTGGTGGCCGGTGGGCCTGGGCCAGCCCGCGCGCCATGAGCTGCGCCTGGCGCTCTTGCAAGAAGGCCATGCTGAGCAGGCGGCCAGCTGCCAGGTGGGCTTCCGCCGCATCCAGGTGGAGCAGGGGCCGCACCCGGGCAAGGGAAGCTGGTTCTATCTCAAGGTCAACAACCTGCCGGTCTTCTGCAAGGGCGCCAATTGGGTGCCTTGCGACCTGCTGCTGCCCCGGGCGCAGGATGCAAAGCGCCTGGCGGCCCTGGTGGGCCGCGCCTTGGAGCTCAACTTCAACTTTCTCAGGGTCTGGGGCGGGGGGATGTATGAGAGCGAAGCCTTTTATGAGCTCTGCGACAGCCAAGGCCTGATGGTGTGGCAGGAGTTCGCCTATGCCTGCAGCCGCTATCCCCATCATGACCAGGCATTCCTAGGAGCGGCCCTGGCTGAGGCGCGCCATCAGGTGCGGCGCCTGGCCTGCCGGCCCAGCCTGGTGGCCTGGTGCGGCAACAATGAGAACGAGCAGGGCGTTTGGGACTGGGGCTTTGAGAAGGGGGCTGACCATGCCTTCTTCCACCAGGCGCTGGCAAAGCTGATGGAAGAGGAGGACCCCAGCCGCCATTTTCAGCCCAGCTCGCCGCTCTCGCCAGGCGACCAGCACCCCAACTCGCAGCATTGCGGGGACCAGCATCCTTGGGCTGTCAGCTTTGAGCACCATGATTGGCGCGCTTACCGGCAGATGGAGTGCCGCTTTGCCAACGAGGGCGGCCTGCTGGGCCCGGTGAGCTTGCCCACCCTGCGGCGCTGCTTTCCCCAGGGCCAGGGCTGCATTGGCGATTTTGCCTGGCAGCAGCATGACAACAGCCTGGCTTCGCGGCTTGGCCCGCTCAGCGAGGACGCGGTGCTCAAGGACTGGCTGGGCCTGGACATCCGCAAGCTGAGCCTGGAGGAATGGGCCTATTGGGGCGGCCTGCTGCAGGGCGAGGCCCTGTCCGAGTACTGCCTGGCCTTCCGCCGCCGCCGGATGGACAGCGGGGCCGCCATCTTCTGGATGTTCAATGACAGCTGGCCTGCCACCCGCAGCTGGAGCGTGGTGGACCATGGGCTCAAGCGCACGCCCTCCTTTCACCCGGTGCGGCGCGCCATGGCGCCCCTGGCCCTGGCGCTGGCCTTGGAGGGCGACAAGGTGGTGGCCTACGGCGTGAATGACACGCTTGAGGACTGCTGCGCCAGCCTGCGCTTTGGCGTCTTCAACTTGGCCGGCGGCTACGCCCTGGATGCGCGCAGGGAAGCCTGCCTGAAGGCCAACGACAGGACGGCATTGGCGGAATTCCCGGCCAGCGCCTGGCCCAGCCCGCAGAGCCAGCTGGCCTTTGCAATGCTGGAGGGGCCCCAGGGCCTGCTGGCGCGGGCGCGGCTGTGCCTGCCCAAGTGGGGCGAGCTCCATTGGCCCAAGCCAGCGGTCAGCGTGCGCTTGGAGGCCGGGCAGGCGGTGTTCGAGAGCCCCGGCTTTGCCTGGGGCATCTGCCTGGACCTGGACGGCGAGCAGGCCCTGGCCGACAATTTCTTCGACCTTTATCCGGGCCAGGCCTACCGCATCCCCTGGCTTGGCCAGCAGCCTCCCAGGATCTTGGCTTGCGGCAATCGGGCTTAGTGATAGCCCTACCCAGCCCGGGCCATTTGGTGTATCATTTCTAGCCGCTAAAAGGCGGTGGTCGCGGACGTGCCTAAGAGCATTCGAAGGCTGGGCCGGCTTTGCACAAAGGCGGACAGCTGCAAAAGCAGCACGTGAATGGTGTGCGGATATCGAGGGAGAAAAATGAGCGAAGTCAAGACGCAGGTCAAGCGGACCCAGGGGGCCCCAGCTACGGTCAAGATCGAGGCGCCGCGCGAGAAGGGCGGCTTTGTGGTGCAAGAGGAGGGCAGGCCCAAGGGCGTGCTGCTGCTGGGCCCTGCGCCCGCGGAGCTGCCCGAGGTGGGCGCCCTGATCACTGCCTACATCCAGGATGATGATGCCCAGAATCCCCAGTATCGCTGGGATTCGCCGGTGAAGAAGCCCAAGCCGCAGGCCAAGCGCAGCTTCGGCCAGCGGGGCGGCCGCTAACAGCGCTGCCAGAGGCATACAGCAAGCAAAAGGGCCGCCCTGCGAGGGGCGGCCCTTTTTATGTTGCATCCATTAGATGCGCCTGCTACCATTTGTATACAACTTCTTGGGGTGGGTCATGGCTGTCAAGACAAGGGCAAAAGAGACGGATATCCTCACGGTGCGCTTGGACCGCGAGAGCAAGCAGGCTTTGGCCGAGCTGGCGGAATCCATGGACCGCAGCAAGTCGTACCTTGCGGGCGAGGCGGTGCGCGAATTCATCGAGGTGCGGCGCTGGCAGATCGCGGAGATACGCGCTGGCATCAAAGAGGCTGACGCGGGCAGGTTCGCGGACCCCAAGAAGGTGGATGCCTTCTTCAAGAAATGGGATGCGGCTTGAGGCCTGCGGCCAAGAGCAGGGTGCGATGGACTGAGAAGGCGCTCGGCAACCTTGAAGCTGCCGTGGGATATGTCGCGCAAGACAGCCCCCAGGCTGCTGCTGGCTTGGCCAGGAAGATCCATCTGGGCATTGAGGCCCTGGGTCAGCATCCGGAGATAGGCCGCTTGGGGCGCTGCCAAGGCACCCGCGAGCTGGTCATCCCTGGCACGCCCTATGTCATCCCTTATCGGGTCAAGGAAGGGGTGGTTGAGATCCTCACGGTGCTGCATGGGTCGAGGAAATGGCCGGTGAATCTGTGATGGGTTTGAGCATATAAACAAAAAGCCCTGGCCAAAAGGCCTGGGCTTTTTGTTTATATCTGATTGCTGTCAGAACGTCACCAATTCCGCTTTGCTGGCCATGCGCACCAGGTCTTTCTTCCAGGCCACTCCGCCGGCGGCCTCGGCCAGGGCCACGGCCAGGTGGGTGACCTTGACGCCCAGGCGCTCTTGGCGGCCCAGGCCCTGCAGGCAGGCCGGGCAGTTGGTGAGCAGGGTCTTGCGCTCGGGCGCCTCGGCTAGCGCCTCCTTCAAGGCCGCCTCCTTGCGGTCCTGCAGCTGCACGCCGATGTCCGGCCGGCTCAGGGCCAGGGTGCCGGCCTCGCCGCAGCAGTGGGCCGTGTCGCGCACTTGGCCGCCGGCCTGGGCGATGACCTTGAGGCCCTTGCCCTGCAGGCTGTCGTGGCAGGGCTTGTGGTAGAGCGTTGGGCCCAGGGGCTGGTGGCGGATGCCCGCTTCCAGGGCCAGGGCCGCGGCGTCGGCCAGCGGGGCGCTGAAGACCTTGCCCGCATCCATGCCCCGCAGGGCCTCGAAGCAGGTGCCGCAGCTGAATGCCACGGCATCGAACTTGAGGTAGGAGAACATCTCGCGGATCTGGCTGAAGATGATGGTGTCGCGCAGCTCTATGCCCTTGGCCTCTTCCACCCGGCCATTGACGGCAAAGGGGTAGCCGCAGCACAGGCCCGAGGGCGGCAGCACCACCTGCACCCCGGCCTTGAGCAGCACATACAGGGCGGCCTGGCCCACCTCGCCGTACAGCCGCTCTGAGCCGCAGCCAGGGAAGTAGAAGGCGGTCTTCTTGGCCGGGCCCTCAGGGCTGAAGAGCAGCACCTGGCGCGGGCCGCAGGCGGGCAGGGCGTCCTTGAGAAGGCCCGGCTTGGCCAGGGGCAGGGGGCGGGCCAGCATGGCCAGCGCCCGGCTGCTGCGCAGGGCCTGCGCCGGCAGGGCTTGCGCGGCGGCGGAGGCCAGGCGCTGGGCGCGGCTGCCCAGGCCCAGCACGCCCAGGCGGAAGGCGGCCTGGAAGCGCTTGGCGCGGCTCTTCTTGAGATAGGCCAGCGAGGCGCGGGTGGCCAGGGCGGTGTGCTTGAAGCCGCGGGCCTTCAAGATCTGCCGCTCGAGGATGCTCACCTCGCCGGTGTCGATGTCCACCGGGCAGGGCTTCAGGCACTTGTGGCAGATGGTGCAGTGGTCGGCCACCTCCTCCAGCCGGCGCAGGGCCTCGAAGCGGGTGCTCTGCGAGCGCTGGGCGTCGTAGAGGATGGCCTCGATGATGCTGCCGATGGCCAAGTTCTTGTTGCGCGGGTGGTAGAACATGCCGGCGCCGGGGATGTAGACGCAGCAGTCGGGCTTGCATTTGCCGCAGCGGATGCAGCTCTGGATCTTGCCAGCCAGCACCGCCAGCTGGTCGTGGGCCAGGATGCGGGCCTCGAGCGCGAGCAGGTTGAAGCTGGGGGTGAAGACCTTCTCCAAGATGCGCGGGTCGCGCAGGCTGCCGGGGGCCATCAGGCCCTGGGGGTCATATTCCGCGCGGTGGGCGTCCAGCTCGGCGATGCGGGCGGGGTCCAGGTACTGCAGCTTGGTGATGCCGATGCCGTGCTCGCCCGAGACCACGCCGCCCAGGGCCTGGGCATGGCGCATCAGGCTGTCGGCCGCGCCGTGCGCGCGGCGCAGCATGGCATGGTCGTTGGAGAAGACCGGGATGTTGCAGTGCACGTTGCCGTCGCCGGCGTGCATGTGGGTGGCCACCACCACCAGGCGCCCGCGCTCCTCGGCCCACAGGCGGTCCATCGCGGCCTGCAGGCTGGCATGGCCGCCGAAGCGCTCCGCCAGCGCGGCGCGCAGGGCGGCCGCGGGCGCGGCGGCCCGCAGGGCCTCGGGGCTGGCGGCCTCCAGCGCGGCTTTGAAGGCGGTGAAGGCCGGGGCCGCGCCCGGCAGCTTGGCCTGGATGGCGGGGTCCTGCCCGGCCAGGGCCAGGGCCTGGCCCAGCACCTCGGCCAGCTGGGCCTGGTTGTGGCGCTCCTCCGCAAGGTTCAAGCGCTCCACGTAAGCGGCAAAGTCGGCCAGCCGGTGCAGGGGCAGCACCACATCCTCGTTCAGCTTGAAGGCGTTGGTGCGGCGGGCGATGGCGCCCAGCTTCTTCCTGTCGGCCCAGAAGGCCTCGGCCTGGGCGGCATCCGCGGCAAAGAAGGGCTCGGTGTTGGCGTGCGGCTCCAGCAGGCGCAGCATTCGCTCCTTGCCGCGGTCCAGCTGGGCGGCGTTGTGGGCCACCAGGTCGATGAGCAGCACGGCCTTGGGCCGGCCGCCGCGGCTGGCCTTGGCCTGGTAGCCGATGGCCTGCACGTACTCCTGGTCAAAGTGCTCCAGGGCCTGCAGGGTCTCCTGCCCCTTGTCGGCGAACTCCTGGCTCAGGGCCAGGATGACGCGGCTGGCCTCCTCCATGTCCTGGCCGAAGAACTCCAGGCACAGGGTGGCCTTGCAGGCATAGGCGCGGTGCAGCAAGAAGCGGGCGCCGGTGATGACGCCGTCGGTGCCCTCCTTCTGCAGGCCGGGCAGGCCGCCCAGGGCCTTGTTGGTGATGTCCTTCCACAGGCCGCGCTTGCGCAGCTGGTCGCCGCGCAGGCGCAGCTCTTTGAGCAGGCGGCCGCCCTCCTCGCGCACGGCGAAGCTGAGCTCGTCATCCGGCCGGATCTTGCGGCCGGGGTGCTCCTGGCGCTCCACCACCACGGCGCGGCCGCTGGGCAGGGCCATGCGCCAGGAGAGCAGGTTGTCCACGGCCGTGCCCCACAGCACCGCGGTCTTGCCCCCGGCGTTCTCGGCGATGTTGCCGCCCAGGGTGCAGGCCCAGGCGCTGGTGGGGTCGGTGGCGAAGACCAGGCCTTGGGCCTCGGCGGCCTTGATGGCCGCCTCGGTGAGCACGCCGGCCTCGGCGTCCAGGTAGTCAAGCCGCTGGCCGGCCAGCTCCATCTGGCCCAGATGGGCGATGCGGTTGAGGCGCTCGGTGTTGACCATCACGCAGCCCGGGGCCAGGGGCACGGCGCCGCCGGTCAGCCCGGTGCCGGCCCCGCGGGCGATGGCCTTGAGGCCCAGCCCGGCGATGGCCGCGAGCAGGGGCGCCACCTGCTCCTCGCGCTGGGGCGTGGCCACGGCCAGGGGCAGGTGCAGGCGCCAGTCAGTGGCATCGGTGGCGTGGCTCACCAGGGTGAAGGGGTCGAAGAGCACGGCGCCCTCGCCCACCACCGCGCCTAAAGCCTGGCGCAGGCGGCGGCGGCGCTGGGGCAGGCGCTCCAGCTCCTCCATCTGGCTGTCCAGCAGGCCGCGGCAGGCCGAGACCAGGGCCATCACCTGCTCATTGTCGCGGCTGTTGCGGTGGATGATGCCCAGGTCGTGGGAGACATGGGCAAAGAGGCGGCGCCGGCGGGCAGGGGATTCCAGCAGGTCTTCCAGCAGGAAGGGGTTGCGCTTGAGCACGAAGAGCTCGCCCAGCACGCGCAGCAGCAGCCGGGCGCTGCGGCCGGTCACCCGCTGGCCGCGCAGGCGCTCCATGATGAGCCAGCTATCCTGGCCGAGCAGGTATCGCACCACCTGGGCATCATCCGCGGAGGTATAATTGTAGGGGATCTCGCGAGTCTGAGTGTGGTCCTGCATGGCGGCTCCAGAGAGATGTCAGGGCATTATACGGCAAGCTGAAATCTGGGGCTATTTATCATTGTGGAACATGACAGTTTCTAGGTTTTAAGAGCTTTTTTTATTGAAAACAATTTTCAATTCCATGGTTTATATGGTTGATTATCAATGAATTCATTGCAGCAAACCTATATAAACTTAATCTTGACAAATTAGTCTGTTATATTTACAATCTAATTGAATTAACAATTCAATTAGCCGGGGGGGTCATGGAAGCCAAACTCAATCAAGAGATCAGCCTCTCAGAGCTGAAACCCGGCGTCAAAGCTGGCATTGTATGCATGCAATGCGGAGAAGAGGTGAGCCAGCGCCTGCAAGAGCTGGGCTTTGTGCCTGGCGCTGAGATAGAGGTGCTGGATACTGGCTGCCCGCTCTTGGTGCGCGTGGAAGATGCCCGCATCTGCTTGCGCGAGGCCCATGCCCAGGGCGTGCGCGTGAGCCCGGCTCTTGAGGGGCTGCGATGAGCGCCAGCGCGGAGCGCCGCCCCTGCCTGGCCCTGGTGGGCAACCCCAATGCCGGCAAGACCACGCTGTTCAACGCCCTCACCGGGCTCTCCCAGCACACCGGCAACTATCCGGGCGTGACCGTGGAATGGCATGCTGGCGAGTGGCGCTTGGGCGATGGGGAAGCCCTGCTGGTGGACCTGCCCGGCGCGTATTCCCTGAAGCCCCACAGCGAGGACGAGGCCGTGGTCCGCGATGTGCTGCAGGGCAAGGTCGAGACCTGCCCCCGGCCGGACGTGGTGGTGGCCCTGCTGGATGCCAGCAACCTGGAGCGCAGCCTCTACCTGCTCTCGCAGGTGCTGGAGCTGGGCCTGCCCGTGGTGGTGGCCTTGAACATGGTGGATGTGGCCGCTTCCAAGGGCCTGAGCGTGGATGCGGCCAAGCTCTCCGAGAGGCTGTGCGTGCCGGTGTGCCCCATCCGCGCCAACCGCCGCCAGGGCTTGGCGGCCCTGGCGCAGGCGGCGCAGGCGGCCCTGGGCGGCCGGCCGGCCCCGCGGCCTGACCTCTGGCGGCAGGAGCACACCCCCCAGGGCGACGTGGTGGTGGCCACCCGCTACGCCTGGGCGCGGCGCGTGCTGGCGGACGTGGTGGAGCGGCCCGCCACCGCCGTGGTCACGGCCTCGGACCGCATCGACCGGGTGCTGGCGCGGCGCTGGGGCCTGCTCATCTTCTTGGCCGTGGTGGCGCTGGTCTTCCAGGGCCTCTTCAGCTGGACACAGCCCCTCTCGGATGGCATCTCCTCGCTGGTGGGCAGCTTGGGGGGCTGGGCCGGCGGCTGGCTGCCCGAGGGCGCGCTCAAGAGCCTGCTGGTGGATGGCGCGCTGGCCGGGGCGGGCGCGGTCTTGAGCTTCACCCCCCAGATAGCCCTGCTGTTCATCTTCATCGCGGCGCTGGAGGACTGCGGCTACATGGCCCGCGGCGCCTACCTGATGGACCGCTTCTTCAGCAAGCTGGGGCTCTCGGGCCAGAGCTTCATCCCCCTGCTCTCCAGCTTCGCCTGCGCGGTGCCCGGCATCATGGCCACCCGCACCATCGGCAACCGGCGCGAGCGGCTCACCGTGATGCTGGTGGCCCCGCTCATGAGCTGCTCGGCGCGCCTGCCGGTCTACACCGTGATGATCGGCGCCTTTGTGCCGGCCCGCAAGGTGGCGGGCCTCTTGAACCTGCAGGGCCTGGTGCTGCTGGCCTTCTACCTGCTGGGCATCCTGGTGGCCATCCCGGTCAGCCTGCTGGCCCAGCGCCTGCTCTTGCGCAAGGCCGCGCCCACGCTCTTCGTCATGGAGCTGCCCAGCTACAAGTGGCCCGACCCGCGCACCGTGCTCATCCGCAGCTGGCTCAAGGCCAAGGCCTTTGTGGTGACCGCCGGCACCTTCATCTTCTGCATCAGCATCCTGGTGTGGGGGCTGGCCTACTTCCCGCATCCCGAGGCCATCCATCAGCGCTACGCGGCCCTGCAAGCGGCCGAGCCCGCCCAGGCCGGGGCCCTGGCCGCGCAGGAGGCGGGTGAGTACCTGCGCCAGAGCTTCATCGGCCGGGCGGGCAAGGCCCTGGAGCCGGCCTTCACGCCCCTGGGCTGGGATTGGCGCATCACCATGGCGGCGCTGGCCAGCTTCCCGGCGCGTGAGGTGGTCATCGCCACCCTGGGCACCATCTTCAACGTGTCTGAAGAGGGGGAAGGGGAGCACCTGAAGCTGAGCGAGAGCCTGCGCCAGGCCTCCTGGCCGGATGGCCGGCCGCTCTTCAACTTGGGCGTGGCCATCTCGCTGATGGTCTTCTTCGGGCTCTGCGCCCAGTGCGCCAGCACCCTGGTGGTGCTGCGCCAGGAGAGCGGCAGCTGGGCCTGGCCCGCGCTCACCTTCACCTACATGACCGGCCTGGCCTATGCCTGCGCCCTGGCCGCCTACCAGGGGTCCAGGGCCTTGGGCTGGGCCTGAAGGAGCTGCCATGCAAACCTTGATCACCATCGCCATCCTGGGCGTCGCCGCCCTCTACCTTGGCCGCCGCCTCTTCAAGCGCTTCAGCGCCAAGTCCTCCTGTGGCGGCGCTTGCGGCTGCAAGCAGGACATCGCGCTGCGCTTTCGGCAAAGGTGATTTCAGTTGACGAGGGCATGAAAGGAAAGTATTTTGGCAGAAACACAAAGGCGGTCCCAAAGGGCCGCCTTTGTTGTTGCCGAAGCTATTGCGGGAATCGGACAGCGATCGAGAACTGACGCAATTTCCCTTGGGAGGACCGGCATGAGCGAGATGCTCACCATCGTCGAACGCCTGCGCCGCCTGGCGCGCAACCTTCATTGGACCTGGGACCCGGAGGTCAAGGAGCTCTTCCGCGACCTGGACCCGGCCATCTGGGACGAGAGCAACCACAATCCCATCGCCTTCCTCAACAACTTGAGCCCTGAGGAGATCGAGCGCCGGGGCAATGAGCACTACAACAACACCCGCATCCTCTACGCCTACCGCCGGCTTGAGGAGTACCTCAACAGCAGCGGCCCCTTGGGCGGCATGCGCGCGCATTGCCTGAACGCGGCGCCGGTGGCCTACTTCTCGGCCGAATTCGGGCTGCACGAGTGCCTGCCCATCTATTCCGGCGGCCTGGGCCTGCTGGCTGGCGACCACCTCAAGGCGGCCTCGGACCTGGGCGTGCCCCTGGTGGGCGTGGGGCTCTTGTATGCGCAGGGCTACTTCCACCAGCGCCTCAACAAGGAGGGCTGGCAGGAGGAGACCTACGAGCAGAAGCCCACCAGCAGCATGCCGGTCAGCGAGGCCCTGGACGCGGCCGGCAAGCCGCTGATGGTGAGCCTGGAGCTGGGCGCGGGCAAGCTGGCCATCAAGGTGTGGAAGGTGGCGGTGGGCCGCGTGACCCTCTACCTGCTGGACACCAACGTGGCGGAGAACAGCGAGGTGGACCGCAAGCTGACCGACCGGCTCTATGGCGGCGACAGCAGCACCCGCATCAAGCAGGAGATCGTGCTGGGCGTGGGCGGGCTCAGGGCCCTGCGCGCCGCCGGCATCCGCCCGGCCGTGCTGCACCTGAACGAGGGCCACTGCGCCTTCGCCGTGCTCGAGCGCATGCGCGAGCGCGTGGTGGACGATGGCTTTGGCTGGGCCAAGGCCAAGGATGAGACCCTGCTGCAGACGGTCTTCACCACCCACACCCCGGTGGAGGCCGGCCACGACCGCTTTGACCCCTCGCTGGTGGAGGAGGACCTGGGCTGGATGCGCCGCGCCCTGGGCATGAGCGAGTACGACTTCCATTCCCTGGGCCGCGTGAACCCCAACGACCCCAATGAGCCCTTCTGCATGACCGTGCTCTGCCTCAAGGTCTCGCTCAAGCGCAATGGCGTGGCCAACCTGCACGGCAAGGTGAGCCGCAGCATGTGGCACAGCCTGTGGCCCAGCCAGCCGCTGGAGTCGGTGCCCATAGGCCACGTCACCAATGGGGTGCATGTGCAGAGCTGGATGGCCCCGGTGATGCAGCGCCAGTTCGAGAAGCTCCTGGGCCGCGACTGGGCCGAGGCCATGAGCCGGCCCGAGGAGATGGCCCGCATCAGCAAGTTCGACGAGGGCGAGCTGTGGGAGACCCACCAGTTCCTCAAGCACAACCTGGTGCAGTTCGTGCGCGAGCGCCTGCAGAAGCAGGCAGCCCTGCGCAATGCGCAGGTGCCGGATGCCGACAAGTACCTGGACCCGCGCGCGCTCACCATCGGCTTCTCGCGCCGCTTCGCCACCTACAAGCGCGCCACCCTGCTCTTTGAGGATGTGGAGCGCCTGCTCAAGATCATCAACAACCCGCAGAAGCCGGTGCAGTTCGTCTTCGCCGGCAAGGCCCATCCCCGCGACGAGGGCGGCAAGAAGCTCATCCAGCGCATCGTGGCCTTCAGCCAGGAGCCCCGCTTCAACCACCGCCTGGTCTTTTTGGAGGACTATGACATCGGCATCGCCCGCACCCTGGTGCAGGGCGTGGATGTGTGGCTCAACAACCCTGAGCGGCCGCTGGAGGCCTGCGGCACCTCGGGCATGAAGGTGGCCATGAACGGCAACCTCAACTGCAGCATCCTGGACGGCTGGTGGGCCGAGGGCTTTGACGGCGGCAATGGCTTCGCCATCGGCAGCGGCATCATCCATATGGACGGCGCGGTGCAGCGCAAGCGCGATAGCGCGGACCTCTACGAGACGCTGGAGAAGAGGCTGGTGCCCCTGTTCTATGACCGCGGCCTGGATGGCCTGCCGCGCAACTGGGTGCGCATGATGAAGCACACCCTCTTGAGCCTCTCCTGGCGCTTCAGCGCGGCCCGCATGGTCAGCGACTACATGCGCGAGAGCTACCTGCCCGCGGCTGGCGCAACCAGCTGCGACATGGGCAGCGGCCAGCCGCACGACGGCATCTGAATCCTTGGCACGCTCAGGGCGCGGGCTTGGCCCTGGGCGCGCCAAGCCCCTGCCTTCAATAGAAATCAAATGCCTTGTAATGGGACAACAATACCGCAATTTTCTGCCATTTTTCTGCACTTAGGGCGCCGGGCTGGTAGACTTTGAAAAGCCTTTCTTCAAAGGGTCGAATGCGCTTTAGCCTGCCCATAGCTTTGATGGCCGCCATGCTGGCTGCCAGCGCCGCCCGCGCCGCGCCCACGGTCACGCTGCAGAAGTCCGCGGGCAGCAACACGCCCCAGGTGGGCGAGACCTACCGCTATAACCTGGTGGTGGATGTCCCCTCCGGGACCCTGGGCACCGGCGCGGTCATCTCCGACCCCCTGCCCAGCGGCCTGCAGTTCGTCCAGGCCTCCAGCGGCGGGAGCTATAGCGCCGGCACCGTGAGCTGGGCCTTGAGCTCCCCCCTCACCTGCGCCAGCGTGGAGGTGACCCTTACCCCCTTCGCCGATGACAGCGGCTTGTGGGGCCGATACACCGACGTGCAGGCCAGCGACACGGACTGGGCCATCTCCACCCTGGCCTTCAACGGCTCCAATTGCGACATGGCCAGCCATTCCTCCTGGTTCTTCCTCTCGTCCCTCACGGGCTACTCTGTCGACAGCGTCACCTCGGTCAAGCTCTATTACCAATGGCATGAGGATGACAGCTACCCGGTGACCACCTATTTCCAGGATTCCGGCGACATGACCACCGGCAACTTCGGCCCGGTGACGCTCACCGCCGGCGTGGGCCAATCCAGCGATGTCATCGAGTCCTGGGACATCACCAGCCTGGGCGCTCCCTGGACCTTTGACAAGCTGCAGCACCTGGACGTGATGATTGAGCACGCCTGCGGCGGCAACACCGGCACCAGCCCCCACCATGCCTACATGAACCGGGTGTGGGCCGTGGTCGACTTTCAGAGCTGCGGCACCTCGGTGTGGTTCGATGCCACGCCCACCAACAGCCTGGCCAACAACACGGTGCTCAACAACACCGCCACGGTGAGCGGCGGCGGCCTGGCCGGCCCGGTCAGCTCCAACACCGTGCCGGTCACCGTGCAGGAGCCCACCCTGAGCCTCACCAAGACCGCCCAGCCGCTGTACGTGGGCGATGGCGAGACCGTGGCCTACACGCTCAGCTACTCCGCCTACGCCAACGGGCTCAACGTCACCGACAGCTTCACCAACAGCTACACCAACAACGGCATGCCCGGCTGGACCAGCAAGGGCAACTACTCGCCCGGCTGGTACACCAGCAATGGCGCGCTCAGCTTCGCCATGGGCACCACCAGCGGCCTGCCCAACACGGGCTATGACCTGGCCACCCGCAGCGACACCGCCACCTTCAGCGACGGCATCGTGAGCGCCGACTTCAGGATAGACCCCAGCGCGGCGGACACCGGCAGCGGGACCAACACCGATTCAGCCAGCATCGCCTACCTCATCCAGAGCGGGGGCTCCAAGTTCTACAAGAGCAAGATCTACCCCTGCGGCTCCACCTCCGGCTATTGCGTGGACGTGCAGGATTCCAACTGGAACCAGGTCTGCGGCTTTGCGCAGATCCCGGCCGCCAGCTGGAATGCCTACCCGGCCTGGAACAACATCAAGGTGGTCATCAAGAACTACACCTTCACCATCTTCATCAACGGGGCGCAGACCTTCTACTGCGACGACCCCACCCACTTCATCACCACCCCGGGCCAGGCCGGCTTCTATTCTGACGGCGGGCTGGCTTATTGGGACAATTTCCACATCGGCACGGACATCCAAGCCAGCGCGGTGACGGTCTGGGACACCATCCCGGCCTGCATGAGCTATGTGGCGGGCAGCGCCAGCCCGGCCGCCGCCGTCGCCGGCCAGCTCATCTCCTGGAGCCTGGGAAGCCTCTTGCCGGGGGCCAGCGGCACGGTCAGCTTCAAGGCCAAGGCCGCCACCTGCGCCGTGGGCGCGGTGGCCAACAGCGCCAGCGCCGGGGGCAGCAACACCCAGGCGGTGGCCAGCTCAGCCTCGGTGCAGGTCATCCAGCCGCTGGTGAAGAGCGCCTCGGCCGCCACGGCCGCCACCGGGGCCAGCCTGACCTACAGCATCGCCTATACCGCCAGCGGCGGCGGGACGCCCTTCAGCGACGCCTTCCCTGGCTCCAGCATCAGCTCCAATTGGGTCTGCGAGGGCGCCACCTGGCAGTGCACCAGCTGGTCGCAGGCCGCGGGCGCGCTCAAGTTCGCCGCCAATGGGGATGTGCCCTTTGTGGCCTTCCCCACCAGCGGCAGCGATGGCATGGCCCAGGAGACGGTCACCAACGCGGGCAATGGCATGAGCGTGGGCTTCACCTTTGGCTACCAGGCCGGCAAGTATTACGATGTCCGCTACATCTTCGGCTACAACGCGGGCGGTGACGGCTTCGAGCTCCACTACTTCAACGGCACCGCGGACACCACCCTGCAGGCTGTCACCGGCTTCACCTTCCCGCGCACGGCCTCTGAGCTGCTGGCCGTGACGCGCATCGGCAGCACCTTTGTGGTCAACCTGAACGGCGCCCAGCTGGGGACGCTGGCCGACGGCGCTGGCAGCCTGCCCGGCGATGGCATCCAAGGCATCTGGGTGGGGACCACCACCACCACCTTCAGCGGCTTCAGCTGGTCGCCGGGCTACAAGTCCGGGGTGGTCATCAACGACACCCTGCCCGCGGGCATGACCCTGGTGACCGCCACGGCGGGGGTGCTGCTGGCCGGCCCGCCCCAGGTGGCCCAGTGGGTGATGCCGCCCGCGGGCCTGGCGGCGGGCAGCGTCTGGACCGCCCAGCTGGTGGTGCAGCCCAGCGGCAGCGCCTGTGGCTGGGTCACCAACACGGCCCAGGCCCTGGTGGGCAGCGCCAGCTTCACCAGCAACCTGCTGGGCGTCTCCGTGACCTGCGGCACCACGCCCACCTTCACCCTCACGCCCAGCCGCACGCCTACCTCCACCACCACTGCCACGGGCACGCCCAGCGCCACGGCCAGCGGCACGGGCACGCCTACCGCCTCGCCCAGCAGCACTGCCTCGGCCACCGGCACTGCCACCCGCACGCCCAGCCCTTCGCCCACGGCCACGGCTTCAGCCTCGCCCAGCGGCACTGCCACGGGAACGGCCACGCCCAGCTCCACCCTGCTGCCCACGGGCAGCCCCACGGATACGCCCACTGCCTCGCCCAGCAGCACTGCCTCGCGAACGCCCACGGCCACGGCCTCAGCCTCGCCCAGCAGCACCGCCACGGGCACGGCCACGCCCACCAGCACTTTGCTGCCCACTGGCAGCGCCACGGACACTCCCACCCTCTCACCCAGCTTCACCAGCTCAGGCACGCCCTCGGCCTCGGCCACTCAATCGGCCACGCCCACTCAATCGCTCACGCCCTCGGCTTCAGCCTCCTCCTCGGCCACGGCCACGGCCACGGCCACGCCCAGCCAGACGCTCACGCCCTCGGCTTCAGCCTCCTCCTCGGCCTCGGCTACTGCCACGGCCACGCCCAGCCAGACGCTCACGCCCTCGGCTTCGGCCTCCTCCACGGCCACGGCCACGGCATCGCAGAGCAGCACCGCCAGCCCCACGCCCAGCGGCAGCGCAACGCCCACGCAGACTCCCACGCTCTCGGCCACGCGCACGGCCAGCCCCACCGCTAGCGCCACGCGCACGGCCACCGCGTCGCCCACGGCCAGCCTCACCTTCACCGCATCGCCCACCATCTCGGTCACTGCCACCAAGAGCCCGGTGGTCTACACTTACGTGCCGCCCCTCATCATGGCGCCGGGCCCGGGCGTCTACCCAGACCCCTTCAGCGACAGGGCCACCATCTGGTTCAAGCTCTCGGCAGATGCGCAGGTGCGGCTGGCGGTCTACAATGTGGCTGGCGAAAAGGTGCGCACAATGCAGCAGCCCTGCAAGCGCGGCCCGAACAAGTTCACCTGGGCCGGGGACAACAACTATGGCGCGCGCTGCGCTTCAGGCTATTACATCATCCGCTTGCTGGCAGATTCCAGCCAAGGCGGGCAGCATGATGGCAGGTGGCTGTCAGCGGTCATCACCCGGTAAAGGGCGGAGCTGACTGGCTTCAACAATTTCATATTCTTTCAGTCGACTGCAAGTTCAATGTTGCCAAGAAGATGGCCTCTTGTATAATCAGCGGAAAGCGCCCTTGCGCTATCCGCGCGCAAAAGCCCGAAAACCTTTTAGAGTTTTTCTGGCAAAAATACGAGTTTCATCCTCATGCTTGAGGCTTAGATGCTCATTCGTTCACTGGTCTTTGCCATGGCGCTGGCTTGCCCAGCCCTGCTCTGCGCTGAGGACAGCTCGGCCCAGCACTGGGTGCAGGCCGGGACCAGCCTTTATAGCCAGGGCAGCCTTGCCGCGGCCCAGGATGCTTTCAACAAGGCCATTGCCATGGACCCGGCCAATGCCGCTGCCTATCAGGGCCTGGGCAGCTGCCTGCTCAAGCAGGGCCAGCAGGAGCAGGCCATCGCCGCGCTCAAGAAGAGCGTGGAGCTGGACCCCAGCAACAAGGGGCTGGCTGATTGGCTGGCCACGGTGAGCGCCCAGGCGCAGGCTCCGGCTGCTGCCGCGGCAGCGCAGAGCCTGGCTAGTGAAGCGCCGGCCGCGCCGCCAATGCCGCAGGATGCCACGCCCGCGCCTTTGGCGCCGCCGGCAGTCACGCCGCCTCCTGCGCCCGCGCCCATGGCCGCGCCCAGCGCCGTCACGCAGAATGCGGCCGCTGCCCCAGCCCCCTCATTCCCGGCCGCTAGCCCCATGGACAGCCTGCTGGCCGAGGCCGATGGCCTGCTCAGCCAGGGCAAGGCCCAGGATGCTGAGACCGCCTACCGGGGGCTGCTCTACCTGGGCCCAGGCCCCGCGCATCAAGCCGTGGCGGCCCGCGCTTATGAGGGCCTGGGCCAGGCCCTCTACCAGCAAGGGCGCGATGATGAGGCCGGCCAGGCCCTGCTGAGCAGCCTGGCCCTGGAGCCGCAGAACCCGGTGGTGCTGAGCTTCCTGCTCAGCCATCCTGAGCTGGGCGCGCGCCAGGACCTACCCGGGCCGCGCGACCGCTGGGCCCCGCTGTGGCGCTCGGCCATCCTGCCCGGCTGGGGCCAGGCCTACAATGGCGAGCCTGAGAAGGGCCTGGCGCTGGGCGCCATCACCCTGGGCTGCCTGGCTGGCACGGCTTACAGCTACCTGCAGGCCCAGAGCGCCTATGGCGAGTACAGCAGCCTGGGCAGCAACAGCAGCCGCGCCCAGTTCGATGATGCCTATGGCCGCACCCAGGACTGGGGCACGGCCAACCATGTGCTCTACGCCCTGTTCGGCGCCTTCTACGCCTACACGCTGGTGGATGCCGCCCTGGATGCCAAGCCCCTGCTGGAGCCCGCCTTGAGCCTGAGCCGGGGCGGCGCCTTGATGGCCGGCCTCAAGGCAAACTACTGACATGAGGGAGACCATGAAGCACCTTGCGCTCGCCCTGCTCCTGCTGGCACCCCAAGCAGCCTTCGCCTCCTGGCTGCCCCTGTGGTATGACATCCCGGCCCGCAACAACCCGCAGGACCCCGCGGTGAGCCGCTCGAGCGGCGCCATCGCGGTCACCTCCTCGGCCCAGCACAGCGCGGCCCCGGCGCTGGCCGCGGCCGGATGGGGCTTTGACGCCGCCGGCAGCCAGGGCTGGGCCGTGGACCCCGCGGCCGGCCTGGGCATCCTGTCCGCCGCGGCCAGCTCGGCGCGCAGCCATGACGGCTGCTGCAGCCTGGCCTGCGCCTGCGCCTTCCAGGGCCTGACCCAGAGCGGCCGGGTGGCGGTGGACCTCTCAAGCTCCCCGCTCAGCCTGGCGGGCCGCAGCCTGCGGGCCTGGCTCTATGTGCCCGCGGGCCTGGGCCTGGCCGGCGGCCTGGCCCGCTTGGAGGCCGTCGACAGCCAGGGCGCCTGCGTGCCCGGCCCGGCGATCAGCCTGGCAGGCCTGGCCGGCTGGGTGGCCTTGAAGGCAGGCCCGGGCGCTGGCCTTGTCCGCAGCGTGGGGCTTGACATCAGCGGCGTGAAGGCGCCCTTCTATGGCACCCTGTACCTTGACTCTGTGAGCTACTGATCGGAGGCGCATGAACATCTATGATGTGGCCCGCCTGGCCGGGGTCTCGCTCTCCACGGCCTCCAAGGCGCTCAATGGCCGCAAGGATGTGAAGGAATCGACCCGCCAGCGCGTGGTGGAGGTGGCCCGGCGCATCGACTACCATCCCAGCCACCTGGCCCGCGGCCTGGCCCGGCGGCGCACCGGCAACCTGGGCCTGGTGGCCCTGCGCCGGCCGCTGGATACCATCATCGTCAACCCCTTCTATTCGCGCGTCATCGAAGGCGTGGAGGCGGAGTGCATGGAGCGGGGGGTCAACATGCTCTTCTCGGTGCAGCCCTGGGCCGCGGAAGGCCAGGCCCAGGCCCCCAAGATGGTACGCGAGAAGTCGGTGGATGGGCTGCTGCTCTTGGGCGGCATGCCCCAGGGCTTCCTCGATGAGATGGCCAGCTGCGGCATCCCGGCGGTGGGGGTGGATTGCTTCAGCCGCGGGGCAGCGCTCAACGCGGTGCAGGCGGACAACGCCCAGGGCGCCAGCCTGGCGGCGGCCCATCTGGCCGGCTTGGGGCACCGCCTGGTGGGCATGCTGGCTGGCCCGGCCGATGACTTGAGCTTTGCCCAGCGGCGCGACGCCTTCATCCAGGCCTGCCAGCAGCTGGGCCTGCAGGTGCGCCTGGTGGAGCCGCCCGGCGATTATGCCGCCGACGAGCCGGCTTGGAAGCTGCCCATGCTGCGGGAGCCGCGGCCCACGGCGGTGTTCTGCGCCAATGACGACCATGCCTTCCATTTCACCCGCCAATGCCAGCAGGCGGGCCTCAGCGTGCCCAAGGACATCTCCATCATCGGCTTTGACGACGTGGACATGGCCTGCTATTTCCACCCGCCCTTGACCACCCTGCGGGTGCCCAAGCGGGAGATGGGCGCGCAGGCCGTGCAGCGCCTGATGCAGCTCATCGAGAAGCCGGACCAGCCTCCCCAAGCGCTGGTGCTGCCCGTGGAGCTGGTGCTGCGCGAGAGCTGCGCGGCGGCTTAGGAGGGCATATAAAAAGGGGGCGGGCCAAGCGGCCCGCCCCCTTTTTATATGCCCAGGGGCTGCTCAGTGGAAGGTCTGGCAGTGCAGGCTGCCCGCGCCCCAGACGAAGCAGGGCAGGGTATGCACCTGGATGCCGCTGGCCTTGAGCGCCCGCACCTGGCCGTCGGCTTCGTGATCGGGCAGCTCAAGGGAGCGGGCCAGCAGGCCCAGGCTGTCCTCCACCGCGGCCGCCGCGGCGTGGAAGCTGGCCGCGCCAGGCTGGGCCTGCCAGGCTTGCAGGGCCTGGCGGTCGCGGCCCAGCGCGTCTTGGATGCGGTTCTGCAGGGCTTGGGGGTCGCCGGCCGGCAGGTGGTCGGGGAAGGTGGGCAGGATGCAGGCGGCGCGGTTCTGGCTGTCGCGATAACGCAGCAGGTTGGCCGGGCTGCGCACGGGATGGTCCATCAAAGGCAGGCGCGCCACCTGGTAGCCCAGGCTCTTCATCTGCTCAGCGGCCAGGTCCATCTCATGGGCCGCCTTCTCCCGCAGGTCGGCGGGCAGGGGCGCGCGGCTGTTGGCATCCACGGCCTGGGGCAGCAGGTCGGGCACAAAGGCCCAGGCCTTGCCATCCACCCACGAGCAGGCGCAGTACATGTCGAGGTGGAAGAGCTCATCGCTCACCGCCTGCGGCTCGCGCAGGGCCTGCTCGGCCAGGATGATGACCGGCAGGCCGGCATAGGCCTGGCTGTAGGCTTGGCGGGCCTGCTCGACCTGCTCGCCGCTGGGACCCTCAGCCTGGGGCCAGGCCTGCTCGGTGCGGCGCAGGTATTCCAGCACCCGGTGGCGGCCGATGATGAGGCAGGGCTTGCCCGAGGGCAGGGTGGCCACGCTCATGTCGCCGCCCTCGGCGCTCACGCCGCGGGGCAGCGGCCACACCGTGAAATCCTGGGGGAAGGCCTTGGCCATGGCCAGCACGGCCAGGCGGTAGCCGGGCACGTCACCCTCCGAGCCCTGGGCCAGCACCAGGCGGCCCTGGGCATCGTAGCCCAGGGCCAGGCTGAAGTCCTGGCTCCATTCCAGCTCAGCGGGGCTCTTGCCAAAGCGCACCACGCGCTGGATGCGGCTGCTGCTCCAGCCCAGGCGCTGCTTGAGCCAGTCCTCAAAGAACTCGCGCTCGTGCCCCAGGTCGCCCTTGACCGCGCCGGGCTCGGGCGATGCCACCAGCAGGCGCGCCTCCGGCGGCAGGTGCCGCAGCAGGCCGCCGTGCACCAGCTCCAGGTCCACCCAGTAGAGATGCTCGTCCAGGGCGCGCACCTCATCCGCGGGCAGGCCCGCGCGCGTGACCTGGGGGCAGTAGGGGCTGTCCTTGGCGCGCGGCTCAAGGCCGATGAGCAGGCGGTTCAAGCTGCGCTCGCTCTCGGGCACCACGGTGATGTCCTTGCCCGCGATGAAGAGCTGGGGCCTGGCAAGCTCAGGCTGGGCGGCGCGGGCGCGCAGCAGCCAAAAGAAGGGCAAGAGCAGAAGGCAGGGCAGGATGGTGGTGAGAGCGCGGCGCACAAAGACCTGTGAGTGGTGGGTGTGCCAGCATTTTATCGGGTGTCTTGCGCGGCCTTTTGAAAGAAGTGGAATAACGCCCTTCAAGATGTGGAATAGGGCCGAAAAAGCAGGCGGAAAAGGGCGGCCCAGGGAATGGGGTTTTGCCTTCTGGCCATCTGCAAGTAGTCCTTAACAAGCTGCGCGGAATGTCGTATCTTCACGCAGGGCGAGAGTGGCGAAATGGCAGACGCGCCAGACTTAGGATCTGGTGGGGAAACCCGTGAGGGTTCAAGTCCCTCCTCTCGCACCAACTCTTTCGAGGCGATGATGGCGAAGCTCTGCAAGGCTGGCATCCTCACCGGCGGCGGCGACTGCCCCGGGCTCAACGCGGTCATCCGGGCCGCGGCCCGCGTGCTGCTCGGGCGCGGGGTGGAGGTGATAGGAATTTTGGACGGCTACCAGGGCCTGGTGACCGACCGCACCCGGCCGCTGAATGCCGATGACCTTTCGGGGCTGCTGCAGCGCGGCGGCACCATCCTGGGCAGCAGCAACAAGGATGACCCCTTCCACTTCCTCATTACAGGCAAGGGCGGCAAGCCCGCCTTCGCTGACCGCAGCGCGGATGCCATCGCCACCCTTGAGCGCCATCAGCTGGGCTGCCTGCTGGTGCTGGGCGGGGACGGCACCATGACCGTGGCCGATGAGCTGGCCCGCAAGGGCGCCCGCATCGTGGGCGTGCCCAAGACCATCGACAACGACCTGGTGGG
>CAYXCT010000007.1:0-24811 GCA_964463435.1 uncultured bacterium
CGGTATCTGTCGCGCGTGCCAGAGATGCGGGCGGCTTATGGCCCGCGCCGCAGGGTGTCCATCGGGCTTTACCCGGCCATCTCCGTGCCCACTGGCAAGCCGGTGCTCAACCTCAGCGACCATTGGTCGCACGAATATTACCATTGGTTCTTTGATGCGCTGCCGCGCCTGATGCTGGCTTGGCGGAAAGGCTTAGAGCCGCATCTGCTGCTCTCTGTCCGCCATCAGCGGCCCTTCATCCTCAACAGCTTGGAGCGGCTGGGTGTCGCGCTGGAAGATATCACCTTCATGCCCTATCATTCGCGGGCTAGCCTGGATTCGCTCTGGCTGCCGCCCTTCCCTGGCCCGCCTGACTTCCACCGGCCGGAGCTGTTGAGGGACATCCGGCAGCGCCTGGGGCTCCGGCATGAGCATCCTGGCAGGCGCATCTATCTCAGCCGGGCCAAAGCCCGCTTTCGCAAGGTGGTGAATGAGGAAGCGCTGATGCGCGCGTTGGGGGCGCTGGGCTTTGAGACCCTGTTTGCGGAGGACCTCACTGCACAGGAGCAGATCGCTGCCTTCAGCGATTGCGAGGCCTTGATATCCAACCATGGCGCAGGCCTCAGCAATCTGCTCTTCATGCCCCAGGGTGCCACGGTCATCGAGCTGCGCAAAGACCGCTACGGCCTGCAGGAGGATGGCAGCCGCGAGCCCGCCCGCTATTACAACACCTATTATCATGCGAGCCAGCAGCTGGGCATGCGCTATGGGATGCTTGCCTGCCCGTCGCCTGACCCGGATGAGTCATGCCGCACTGCCGACATTGAAGTGGGCATGGGGGCGCTGGCATCGCTGCTGGGGTGGATGGGCTTGCGCCGGGCTTGCCTGGCAGCTTCTCCCGCGCTTTGCGGGCACCCGCACCTCAGCGAGCCCTTCAATTACCGGAAGCGCTTGCCGATCGGGTGGGAGCCGGAGCATGAGCCGTTGTTTGAAACACAGGGCGGGGTTTCCATCCCTGGGTTGGCCATCGATTCTTTGAAGAATGTGGTGCTGCATGAGGACGGTTCCGTTTTTCAAGGGCGCATGTTGATGCCATGCTCCTTGCGCACCCCTGACATGCGCCCTGTTTATAGCCCTTTGCGCAGGCTCAAGAACTTGTTCCGCCCGCGTGTGCCCATCAGCACCAGCCTGCCGGTGGTCTCCATCCTGGATCACTGGTCCCATGAATATTTCCATTGGTTCTTTGATGCTTTGCCAAGGCTGATGCTGGCCCGCAGGGAATTCGGGCGCTTCCACTTGGTGCTAGCGCGGCGATACCAGCGGCCCTATATCCTGCACTGCCTCCAGGCCCTGGGCGTCAATGAGGTGAGCTTTTTGGAGAGAAAGACTTGTGTGAGGCTGCCGCTGCTCCACTTGCCCTCTTTCAACGGGCCGCACAACTATCATCGCCCAGAGATGCTGAAGGAGATCCGCAAGGCCTTCATCCCAGCTGGGGCCAAGGGCACGCGGCGGCTCTACATCAGCCGCGCCAAGGCCCGCTACCGCAAGGTGCTGAACGAGGAGGCGCTCTGGCAGCTGCTGGAGCAGCATGGCTTTGAGAGGGTCATCGCCGAGGAGCTCTCACCTGGCGAGCAGATCGCCCTCTTCAACCAGGCTTCGGTCATCCTGGGGCTTCATGGGGCCGGCTTCACCAACCTGCTTTTCATGCCCAGGCCGGGCCTGGTTGTCGAGCTGCGCAAGGATTGCTTGGGCAATCGGGATCGCGAGGGGCGGCCCACGGTGGAGCTGCCGCGCCGCAGCCTGTCCTTCTATCATGCCTGTGATGTGCTGGACATGCCCTACGCCTATCTGGCCTGCCCTTCCCCGACCCCGGAACTGCACAGCCATTATGCGGATATTGAGGTGGATCTGGAGCGCTTGAAGAGCCTGTTGGGCCAATTGAGCTTGGAGGGCCTGTGAGGATCGCGCTCTGCCTCTTTGGCATCCCCCGCTGCTCCAGCGTCACCATCCCCAGCCTTGAGCAGCAGGTCATCGCCCCGCTCAAGGCCTGCGGCGAGCTGAAGGTCTTCTACCACCTCTATCAGCAGGATCAGGTGGTGAACCCGCGCTCGGGCGAGCAGGGCAGCCTTGAGCCTGAGAATTACGCCTTCATCCGGGATTATGAGGGCCTGCTGGAATCGCCGATGGATGGGCCAGATCAGGCCCTGGCCGCGGAGCTGAGCGCCTTTGGCAACGCCTTTGATGACCAGGGCGGCTCGCTCAAGAACCTTCTGCTGCAGCTGCATTCCCTCAAGCGCGTGACAGGGCTGGCCCAGGCCTGGGGCCCGGATGTCTGCGCCTTCGCCCGGCCGGATCTGCTTTATCATGACCCGTGGCCCTTGGCCATCATCCGCCACGCCGCCCGCCACCCCCTGGCCTGCGCCATCCCGGACTGGCAGTGGTGGAGCGGCCGCAATGACCGCTTCGCCATCTGCGGCCGCGGCATCTATGCAACCTATGGCCGGCGGCTTGAGCGAGGCCTAGCCTATTGCCAGCAAGGACCCCGGCCCCTGGCGCCCGAGACCCTGCTGCGCTTCGTGCTCTTGGAGAGCAAAGCGGAGGTGCTGGGCATGCCTGTTCGCGCCACGCGGGTGCGCCTGCAGGGCAGGCTGGAATTCGAGGAGTTTGGCGCTGGGAAAAGGGCGGGCAAGGGCCTGCGCTGCCAGCTGGCCATGCGGCTGGCCCAGGCGCGCTATCGCTGGGCCCTGCTCAAGGATGCCTGGCAAGGGAAGAGAGCCGAGGAGGCGCGCCATGATGAAGGATGACCCCAGCCTAGCCACGGGCTTCAGCTTCTTCAATCCCATCACCAAGACCCAGCCCTATCTCCTGCACTGCAATGGCCACTGGGGTGGGCCGGAGCAGGCCGCGCGCCATCCCTTGGGCGATGCGGTCTGGCAGCGCCAGCGGGAGTTCCTCTCCCAGGCCGGGGCGCCCAGGGCACTCGCTGATCTGAGCCTGGTCTGCTTCTCCAACTATCCCTTTGAGACCCTCTTTGAGCAGAGCGCTCGCGCCTGGGGCTATCCCCTCACGGTGGTGGGCCGCGGCACCACCCGCTTCAACTTCCGCAAGAAGTACGAGGCCCTGCTCGAGGAAGCTCTGCCTGGCATCACCACCCCTTGGCTGCTGATGGCTGACTCGCGCGACGTCTTCATCGTGAGGCCCTTGGAAGGCCTGGCGGCCGAGGCCGCGTCATCCTATCCGGGAGCGGACATGGTCTACAATGCTGAGCGTTTCCGCTGGCCAGAGAAGACCGAGAGCGGGCTTTTTGCCTTTGAAGAAGAGCAATATGGCGCTATCTCGCCTTGGCGCTACCTCAATTCAGGGCTTGGCCTGCTGCGCACCCAGGCCCTGCGGCCAGCCCTGGAGGAGCTGCTCAGGGTCCGCTGCGCCCCGCATCCGGCCAACAGCGCCTGGCGCCGGCTGCGCTACAGGCTCTTCCACGGCATGGATGTGGATTTTGACGACCAGGAAGCCTTGCACCACTACCATTGCCGCCATTATCCCAGGGTGGTGGCTGACGCGCGCTGCGCGCTCTTCCAGACCACGGGGCGCATCAACTTGGATTGGAGCTTGGGCGCATGAAGAGCCAAGGGGGAGATGTGCAGAAGAAGCTGGTGGTGATCGACGGCCTGGCCTATGCCTACCGGGGCTTCTACGCCGTGCCGGAGATGAGTGATGCCTCGGGCCGGCCCACCAACGCGGTGTTCGGGTTCTTGAACGCGATGCTCAGGGCCCAGCGCCAGTTCAAGCCCGACTTTGCGGTGGTGGCCTGGGATGCCAAGGGCCCCACTTTCCGTGACGAGCTGCTCAAGGAATACAAGGCCCAGCGCCAGCCCATGCCCGAGCCCCTGAAAAGCCAGCTGCCGCTGATCTGCTCGCTGGTGCCACAGGCCGGCTGGCACCTGCTGGAGAAGGAGGGCTTTGAGGCGGACGACGTGCTGGCCACCCTGGCCCGCCAGGGCCTGGAGGCCGGCTGCCAGGTGGTGCTGATGTCCACCGACAAGGACATCCTGCAGCTCATCCGGCCCGGGGTGGAGGTCTACCGCGAGAACCCCAAGGGCGCGCGGCTCTACGGGCCGGAGGCGGTCAAGGAGCGCTTCGGCGTGGAGCCAGCGCAGATCCCGGACCTGCTGGCGCTGATGGGCGACAGCGCCGACAACATCCCGGGCGTGCCCGGCATAGGCGAGAAGACCGCGGCCCAGCTGCTGGCCAGCCACGCCGACCTGGAGGCTGTGCTCAAGGCCGCGCCCAAGATGACCAAGCCCAAGCTCTCGCAGAGCCTGCAGGATTTCGCGGAGCAAGCCCGCGCCAGCCGGCACTTGGCCGTGCTGGTGGACAAGGTGCCGCTCTCCAAGCGCTTCGCTGATCTGGCCCTCACCGCGCCCAGCGCCGGGCTTCCCAAGGAGCTGAAGGGCCTGGGCTTCATCAAGCTGGTGGCGGATTTCAGCGCTCTACTCAGCCCCGCCGGAGCCTTGGCGTCCGCGGGCAAGCCTGAAGGATCAGCCACGCCTGGAACTGCGCTAAAGAAGGCGAGGCCGGCCAAGGACAAGCCGTTGGAGCTGGAGCAGCTTCCAGATGCCAAGGCGGCCCTGGCCTGGGCCCAGCGCCATGCCAAGCGCGGGGACCTGGCCCTGCTGGCCCATCCCCTGCCGCAGCCTGAGCGCCTGCTGCTGGCGGCCAAGGGCAAGGCCGCGCTGCTCGAGCCGCTGGCTTCGGTCCAGGAGCTCAAGGCCCTAGCGCTCAGCCTGCCAGCGCCAGCGCTGTGGGAGAGCAAGCCCTTTCTCTCATGGCTGCTGGGCTTGGGCCTGCGGCCCGAGGAGCTGCCGGCCTGCTTTGACCTCCAAGTGGCGGGCTATCTCATCCACCCCGGCCGCAACCTGCGCTCGCCCTCAGACCTCTCCCAGATGCTGGGGCTGGCCGCCGGCGATGACCCGGGGCTGGAAGCCGGCCAAGGCGAGCTCTTTGTGGACAAGGAGGGGCTGGCGCGCCAGGCTTTGCTGGCATCAAGCCTGGCCCAGCCGGCGCGCGACCGGCTGCGGGCGGATGGCCTGCAAGAGCTGTGGTCCGCGGTGGAGGCGCCGCTCACCCCGCTCTTGGCAGCCATGGAGCGGCGCGGCATCAAGCTGGACACAGCGGTGCTGGCCGAGCTGGATGCCAAGGCGCAGAAGCTGATGGCCGGCCTTTCCGCCCGGGTGCAAAAGGAGGCGGGCAGGGAATTCAACTTGAACTCGCCCCAGCAGCTGGCCCAGGTGCTCTTTGAGGAGATGAAGCTCCCCACCGCCCACAAGACCAAGTCCGGGGCCTACAGCACCGACAACGAGGTGCTGGAGGAGCTGGCCCAGGAGCATGCCATCGCCCGCGACCTGCTGGAGCACCGGGCCCTGGCCAAGCTCTCGGGCACCTACCTGCAAGCCCTGCCGCGCTTGGTGGACCCCAAGGATGGGCGCCTGCGCACCTGCTGGAACCAGGCGGTGACCACCACCGGCCGGCTCTCCTCCAGCGACCCCAACCTGCAGAACATCCCCATCCGCACCGAGCTGGGCCGCGAGATCCGCAAGGCCTTTGTGCCAGGCCAGCCCAAGGACCTGATCCTGGCCCTGGACTACTCGCAGATCGAGCTGAGGGTGCTGGCGCATTTCAGCGGGGATGAGCAGCTCATTGCCGCCTTCCGCGCGGGCGAGGACATCCATGCCCGCACCGCGGCCCGGGTCTTTGGCGTGGCGCCGGGCAAGGTGGATGCAGAGATGCGACGCCAGGCCAAGGTCATCAACTTTGGCGTGCTCTATGGCATGAGCCCCTACGGCCTCTCCAAGCAGCTGGGCATCCCGGTGGCCAAGGCCAAGGCCTTCATCGAGGGCTACTTCGCCCAGTTCCCCAAGGTGCGCGCCTGCCTGGATGGCTTCATCCAGCAGGCCCGGGCCCAGGGCTTTGTGAGCACCCTGCTGGGCCGGCGGCGCTACCTGCCCGAGGTGGCCTCGGCCAACCGCACCAGCCGGGAATCGGCGGAGCGCATGGCTGTCAACGCCCCCATCCAGGGCACGGCCGCTGACCTCATCAAGCTGGCCATGCTGCGGGTGGACGCGCTGCTGCGCCAGAGGCAGGCGCGCAGCTGCCTGCTGCTGCAGGTGCACGACGAGCTGGTGCTGGACCTGGCCAAGGAGGAGGCGGAAGAGCTGCCCGGCCTTATCGCGGAGAGCATGCGCCGGGTCTGGGAGCTGAAAGTGCCCCTGGAGGTCAGCATCGGCAAGGGCAAGACCTGGCATGATGCCAAAGGCTAGAGTGAAACACGTTTTCTGGTGACGCACCTTGCCGGCTTTGTGGTAGAATCCACCATGCAGATTCTTGGCATAACCGGCGCCAGCGGGTCGGGAAAATCCACTTTGGCCCGCCTTCTGAAACGAAAAGGCTGGCAGGTCGTGGATGTGGATGCCCTGGCGCGCGCCCTTTACCTACCGGGCGGCCCGGCCCACAAGAGCTTGGGCCGCCTCTTCGGCCCGCGCGTCTATCAGGCAGATGGCTTGGTGGACAGGGCTTGGCTGGGCCAGCAGGTCTTCGCCTCCCCAGCCCGCCTCAAGCGGCTCAATGGCCTCATGTTCCCCCTGCTGCGCAAGGCCTTGCGCGGCATCATCCAAGAGCAGCGCCAGGCAGGCCAGGGCAAGCTGGCCTTTGACATGGCGGTGCTCTTCCCAGCCCAAGCCCAAACCCTCATGCACGCCGTCATCCTGGTGGAAGCCCCCTTGGCCCTGCGCGTTCAGCGCCTGCGCCAGGGCCGCGGCCTGCCCTTGGGGCGCGCCAAGGCCCAGGCCCGCAGCCTGGCCATCCTGCCCGCCTGGCGGCGCCAGTGCCGCCTGGTCATCAAGAACACCGGGAGCAGCGGCGACATGTCCGCGCCCCTCAGCCGTTTTCTCTCAACCTTTCGCGGTCCCAAGCCCTCGGACGCCCTATGCCGCTTAACGAAGAAGAGACCAAGCGCATCATCAGCCGACTGAAGGACCTTCCCACCCTGCCCCAGGTGGTGGCCAAGGTCATGCAGATCGTCTCCAACCCCATGGCCTCCGCGGCCGACCTCAACGAGGTCATCGCGGTGGATCAGGCGCTCACCGCCAAGGTGCTGCGGCTGGCCAACTCGGCCTATTACGGGTTCCCCAAGGAGATCACCACCATCCCCCAGGCGGTGGTGATCCTGGGCTTCAACACCATCCGCAACCTGGCCCTCTCGGTGAGCGTTCACAAGATGCTCTTTGAGGGCCGCGAGCGGGCCCATTTCTCGCCGCGCGAGTTCTGGAAGCACAGCGTGGGCGTGGCCGTGGCCAGCAAGATGCTGGCCAAGCGCATCGGCTTCAAGGCCGAGGAGAACGCCTTCACCGCCGGGCTGCTGCATGACATCGGCAAGAACTTCTTCGAGCAGCACACGCTCAACGAGTACCATGGCGTGCTCGACACGGCCCTGCTGGGCGAGGAGCCCCTGTGGAAGGTGGAGCAAGCGCAGCTGGGCCTGGACCACGCCCAGGTGGGCGCCTGGATGGCTGAGAAGTGGAACCTGCCCCCCGACCTGGCGGCCGCCATCCTGCACCACCACCAGCCCGGCCAGGAGACCCAGCACCAGGTGATGGTCAGCATCGTGCACGCGGCCAATGCCATCTGCCTGCGCCAGGGCATCGGCGCCAGCGGCGACCGCTCCAGCGCGGCCATCGAGCCGGAGGTGATGGCCCTGCTGCGCCTGGATGGCGATGCCCTGGCCATCTTCCACCAGGACCTGGCCAAGGCGCTCAAAGACGCTGAGAGCTTCCTCGTCATCGAGAAACGCTGATGGAGTCCATGGACAAGGGCCCTGACAACCTGGAAGAGATGCGCCAGCACATCTCCACCCTGGAGATGATCAATGAGGGCCTGCGCCAATCCTTTGAGGAGCTGACCGCGCTCTACCGGCTCAGCGAGACCATCGCCTCGGCCCACACCCTGTCGCGCGTGCTCTCCCTGCTGATGGACCTCTCCAAGGAGATCTTGGACTGGGAGGCGGGGGTGCTGCTGCTCTACGATGAGCGCAGCCAGGAGCTGACCATGCAGCTCAAGCGCAACCTCACGCCCGAGATGGAGAGCCGGGTGCAGGCCCAGATGCGCGAGGGGCTGCTGCTGTGGGCCCTCAAGGAGGGGCGCACCATCGTGCTGCCCGACACCGGGGCCGGCAGCTGGACGCGCTCGCTGCCCGGGGACGGGGTGGCCAAGAGCTTCATCACCGTGCCCCTCATCGCCCACCAGAAGCCCATCGGCCTGCTCAACCTGGTCAGCTTCACCGGCGAGGGGGCCTTCACCCAGCGCGACCTCTCGCTGCTCTCCATCCTGGCCAACCAGGCCGCCATCAGCATCGAGAACGCCAAGCTCTATGAGAAGATACGCCGAGACTACGGCGATGTGGTGGAGGGGCTGGCCCAGGCCATCGACGCCCGCGACCATTACACCCAGATGCATGCCAGCCGGGTCTCCACCTATGCGGTGCTCCTGGCCGAGGCCCTGCGCCTGCCGGCCGCGGATGTCGAGGACATCCGCTTCGGCGGGCTGCTGCATGACGTGGGCAAGATCGGCATCTCTGACACCATCCTCAACAAGCCCAGCCGCCTCACCGAGGAGGAGTTCCAGGTGATGAAGGCCCACCCGGTGCTGGGCGCGGCCATCGTGCGCAAGATCGACAGCCTCTCGCACCTGGTGCCCCTGGTGCTCTACCACCATGAGCGCTTTGATGGCAAGGGCTACCCCGAGGGCCTGCAGGGCCGCGAGATCCCCCTGGGCGCCCGCATCCTCAACGTGGCGGACAGCTATGAGACCATGACCTCTGACCGGGTCTACCGGGCCGGCATGAGCTTTGAGGCCGGGCTGGAGGAGGTGCGGCGCAACATCGGCGGCCAGTTCGACCCGGACGTGGCCGAGGCCCTCTTCAAGGTCTATCCCGCCATCAAGGAGCGCTTCACGCCGCTGAGGGTCTCCAAGCCCGGGGAGGGCTCATGAAGCAGCCCCTCTGGATGCGCGCCACGCTGCGCGGCCTGGCCCTGGGGATCTTCCCGCTGGCCGGCCTGCTCATGCTGCTGGACAAGGAGCCGGCCTGGCTGGCCCTGCTGCTGCTGGCCCCGCCGCTGGCCAGCCTGGGCTGGAAGGACAGCACCGGGCTGATCACCGTGAGCATCGGCGGCTTTGCCCTGGGGGCGCTGGCCCTCATGCTCTCGCCCAGCAACTTCATCTGGTTCTCCGGCTTCTTCACCCTGCTGGTGATGGGGGCCCAGGTCTGGATCTGCCACCGCTTCTTGGTGCGCGAGGGCCTGACCCTGCACACCGGCCGCAAGATCATGGAGCAGCTGGAGGTCGAGATCGTCAACCTGAGGCAGGAGATCGAGACCTGCGAGAAGGCGCTGCTGCAGAACCAGAACCGGCAGCGCAAATACAGCCTGCTCAATGAGGCCACCTACCGCCTGGGCAGCTCCCTGCAGCTGAAGGACCTGGCCGAGATCACGCTGAGCCAGATCATCAACCTGCTGGGCGACAAGCCGGCCTGCTTCACCCTCTTCGTCTTCGCCAAGGACGGCGCCGAGCTGCTGCGCCTCTCGCACGACACCGGCGCGGGCCTGCCCTTCCCGGCAGATGCGCCCTGCGAGGCGGATGACATCAACCGCTGGGCCATCTCCCGGCAGACCCCGCTCATCATCCGCAGCCTCGAGCGCGACTTCCGCTTCAAGGGGCTTGACCTGCACAGCGTGGAGGGCCGCTGCTTCCTGGTCTCGCCCCTGCTGATGAGCGGGCGGGTGACCGGCCTGGTGCGGGTGGAGAGCCGGCAGGAGGACCTCTTCGACACCGAGGACCAGCGCCTGCTGGAGAGCTTCTTGGGCATGGCCCTGCTGGCCCTGGAGAACGCCAAGCTCTTCCGCGAGACCGAGGAGCTGGCCATCACCGATGGGCTCACCAAGCTGCTGCTCCGGCGCACCCTGATGGAGCGCCTGGAGGAGGAGCTGCGCCGCGCCGACCGCGACCACATGCCGCTGGCGGCCCTGCTGCTGGACATCGACCATTTCAAGCTGGTCAATGACCGCTATGGCCATCCCACCGGCGACCAGGTGCTGCGCGTCATCGCCCAGATCTTGAAGGCCAGCGTGCGCGATGTGGACCTCTGCGGCCGCTACGGCGGCGAGGAGTTCGTGGTGGTGCTGCCGGCCACCAGCCAGGCCGGGGCGGTCAAGGTGGCCGAGCGCATCCGCGAGGCGGTGGCCGAGCACTGCTTCTCGCTGGGCGGGCAGGAGGCCTCGCGCCTCACCGTCAGCCTGGGCGTGGCCAGCTACCCGGATGACGCCCAGGACCTGGAGGCACTCATCGCCGATGCCGACCTGGCGCTCTACCGCAGCAAGCAGGGCGGCCGCAACCGCGTCAGCGCCTATTCCCAACTGCCCGAGGAATCATGAAAGCCCCCGCCCCCACCCAGCAGCGCGCAGAGACGGGCCTGGCGCTGGCCTATTCGCTGGCCTGCATCGCGGCCGGCCTGTGGCTGCGCCGCGACCCTAGCACCAATGCCGCGCCCCTGGGCCTGGTGGTCACCGTGCTGCTGTCCGGCTACGCCTATGGCCCGGTGGCCAGCTGGCTGGTGGCCCTGGTGTCCGGGCTGGTGCTGCTGGGCTTCTACAACTTCAGCTGGGTCAGCCTGCCGCTGCTGGCCTCGGCGCTGGGCGGCTTCTTGATGGCCGCCATCTACCCGCTGCCTTGGCACCTGCGCCATGAGCAGGAGGAAGCTGATTTCCGCCGCTTGCGCCTCCCGCTGCAGGAATCCAAGGACCTGGCCGAGGAGCAGCTCAAGCACAGCCGGGCCGAGGCCGAGACCGGCAAGCAGCGCAGCAAGGAGAGCGATGCGCTCTTTCTGGTGTCGCGCGAGATCTCCAAGGTGCTCACCCTGCAGGACATGGTGGCCTTCACCACCGAGCAGCTGCAATTGGCGCTCAAAAAGCGCCGGGGCGGCCCCAAGGGCGTCACCAGCGTCCGCTTCGCCATCCTGCTGATGGATGAGGGCAGCCGCCGATTCCGGCTGGCGGGCGGCGTGGGCATCGCCCCCGAGGAGCGCGCCGCCTTCGAGGCCGCCCCGGGCGATGGCAGCCTGATGGCCTGGCTGGCCCAGCAGGCGCGGCCCATCCATCTCAACGACGTGCATGAGGACCCGGTGCTGCGCCGCCTGCCCGCCCCCCGCGGCATCAAGAGCGTGGTCAGCATCCCGCTCATCATCCGCGAGGAGCTGATGGGCCTCATCGTGGCCCACGACCAGGTGGCTTCGGCCTTCAGCCGCGAGGACTTCAACGACCTGCGCATCCTGGGCAGCCAGCTCTCCATCGGCGTGAAGAAGGCCACCCTCTACGACAAGGTGCAGCGCCTCTCCGTCACCGACGGCCTCACCGGCCTGTATGTGCACCGCTACCTGCAGGAGCGGCTGGACGAGGAGGTGCGGCGCGCCTCCCGCTACAACTCGCCGCTCTCCTTCCTGATGATCGACATCGACTTCTTCAAGAAGTACAACGACGAGCATGGCCACCTGGCCGGCGATGAGGTGCTCAAGCGCGTTTCCAAGGTGCTCACCTCCCACGCCGACGCCTCGGACCTGGTGGCCCGCTACGGCGGCGAGGAATTCGCCTTCATCCTGCCCGCCCAGGACAAGCCGGCCGCGCTGGCCAAGGCCGAGGCCATCCGCAAGTCGGTGGAGGAGCAGGTGCTGGTCTTCGACGGGCAGGAGACGCATGTCACCATCAGCTGCGGCCTGGCCAGCTTCCCGCAAGATGCCATGACCAAGAATGGGCTCATCGACCGCTCAGACCAGGCCCTCTACCAGGCCAAGAGCCAGGGCCGCAACCGGGTGGTCGCCACCCAAGACGCCCAATGACAGCCGAACAGGGCGCACCTGACAAAGAGGGGATCATGAACATCACCGAGCTGAAGGCCAAGACCATCTCCGAGCTCACCAAGCTGGGCACCGAGCTCGCCGTGCCGGGAATCGCCGGCATGAAGAAGCAGGAGCTCATCTTCAAGGTGCTGGAGGCCCAGGCCCAGCGCGACGGCTTCATCTTCGCCAACGGGGTGCTGGAGATCCTGCCGGACGGCTTCGGCTTCCTGCGCTCCGCCGACTACAGCTACCTGCCCGGCCCTGATGACATCTATGTCTCGCCCTCGCAGATCCGGCGCTTCGACCTGCGCACCGGCGACACCGTGTCCGGCCCGGTGCGGCCGCCCAAGGAAGGGGAGCGCTATTTCGCCCTGCTCAAGGTGGACGCGGTCAACGAGGAGAGCCCCGAGGCGGTCAAGCACAAGATCCTCTTCGACAACCTCACCCCCCTGCACCCCTTCAACCGCCTCAAGCTGGAGACCGCCTCCTCCGAGCTCTCCACCCGGGTGCTGGACCTGATGGTGCCCATCGGCAAGGGCCAGCGGGCCCTCATCGTGGCCCCGCCCCGCACCGGCAAGACCGTGCTGATGCAGAAGATCGCCAACAGCATCACCGCCAACCACCCTGAGGTGGCGCTCATCGTGCTGCTGATCGACGAGCGGCCCGAGGAGGTGACCGACATGCAGCGCTCGGTGAAGGGTGAGGTCATCAGCAGCACCTTTGATGAGCCCCCGGAGCGCCACGTGCAGGTGGCCGAGATGGTCATCGAGAAGGCCAAGCGCCTGGTGGAGCACGGCAAGGACGTGGTCATATTGCTCGATTCCATCACCCGCCTGGGCCGCGCCTTCAACACGGTGCAGCCCGCCTCGGGCAAGATCCTCTCCGGCGGCTTGGATTCCAACGCCCTGCAGCGCCCCAAGCGCTTCTTCGGCGCCGCCCGCGCCATCGAGGAGGGGGGCTCGCTGACCATCATCGCCACTGCCCTGGTGGAGACCGGCAGCCGCATGGATGAGGTGATCTTCGAGGAGTTCAAGGGCACCGGCAACCTGGAGATCGTGCTGGACCGCAAGCTCTCGGACCGGCGGGTCTTCCCGGCCATCGACATCTCGCGCAGCGGCACCCGCAAGGAGGAGCTGCTGCTGGAGAAGGACGAGCTGGCGCGCATCTGGATCCTGCGCAAGATCATGAACCCCATGAACGTGGTGGACAGCATGGAATTTCTTCTGGACAAACTCGCAAAGACCAAGAATAATAAGAGCTTCCTGGATGCGATGTCGTCCACCAAAGACCTTTGAACCCAGCAAGGAGCCGGAACGATGAAGGAAGCGATCCACCCCAAGTACCAGAAGTCGCTCGTCACCTGCAGCTGCGGCAACACCTTTGAGACCCGCTCGGTGCTGCCTGCCATCCGCGTGGAGATCTGCGCCGCCTGCCATCCCTTCTTCACCGGCACCCAGCGCCTGGTGGACACCGCCGGCCGCGTGGAGAAGTTCCGCCGCAAGTACAAGCTGGAGCCCAAGGCTGCCAAGTAGCCCGGCTCGGACGCCTGAAAGCCCTGCCCGCACCGCGGGCAGGGCTTTCTTTTTTCTCACAGGGCTTTGAGCGCCCTTGCCAAGAAACCTGCCGTGAAAATATAATGGATCGGCATGCTGGCTGCGGACCGAGAGGGGAAGATGCTGGAGCAATTTGACGCCTTGCAGGCGCGCTACGAGACATTGAATCATGAGCTGATGGACCCCGCGGTCCAGGCCAACCCGCAGCTCTTCAGGGAGAAGGCCAAGAGCCAGGCGGAGGTCGCCGAGGTGCTGGAGGCCTTCAAGGAGTACAAGGCCCTGATGGACGGCCAGGCCCAGGCCCAGGCCCTGCTGGAGACCGAGCGCGACCCTGAGATGCTGGCCATGGCCCGCGAGGAGGCGGAAGCCCTGGAGGCCCGGCGCCCGGCGCTGGAGCGCCGCCTGCGCCTGCTGCTGCTGCCGCGCGACCCCAACGAGGGGCGCGACATCATCGTGGAGCTGCGCGCCGGCACCGGCGGCGACGAGGCCAGCCTCTTCGCGGCCGAGATGCTGCGCATGTACACCCGCTTCGCCGAGCGCCGCGGATGGAAGGTGGAGCTGATGGAGGCCAACTTGAGCGAAGTGGGAGGCTACAAGGAGGCCATCGCCACGGTGCGCGGCCCCGGCGCCTACAGCGCGCTCAAGCATGAGAGGGGCGTGCACCGCGTGCAGCGCGTGCCTGACACCGAGGCCAACGGCCGCATCCACACCAGCACGGTGACGGTGGTGGTGATGCCCGAGCCCGAAGAGCGCGACATCCGGGTGGATGAGAAGGAATTGAAGTGGGAGATCTTCTGCAGCTCCGGGGCCGGGGGCCAGAGCGTCAACACCACCTATTCGGCGGTGCGGGTCACCCACCTGCCCACCGGCCTGCAGGTCTCCATGCAGGATGAGCGCTCGCAGCAGAAGAACCGCGCCAAGGCCCTGCGGGTGCTGGCCGCGCGCCTGCAGGCCCAGGAGGAGGAGCGCCGCATCGAGGCCTTGAGCGCGGACCGCAAGGGCCAGGTGGGCGGGGGCGAGCGCAGCGAGAAGATACGCACCTACAACTTCCCCCAGAACCGGGTGACCGACCATCGCATCGGCTTCTCCCTTCACAACCTGGCCGCGGTGATGGAGGGCGGCTTGGACCCGCTCTTGGACCGGCTGGTGGAAGAGGAGCAGGCGGCGCAGATGGCCGCCCTGGCGCCCAAGTGAGCGCTGAGGCGCCCTGGACCGTCCTGCGCCTGCTCCGATGGATGGAGTCTTACCTTGCCGGCCATGGCATCAGCCCGGCCCGGCGCCAGGCTGAGGACCTGCTGGGCGCGGTGCTGGAGCTGGACCGCCTGCACCTCTACCTTGAGTTCGAGTCCGTCCCCAGCCCGGCTGAGCTGGGCCGCTTGCGCGAGCTGGTGCGGCGGCGCGCCGCTGGCGAGCCCCTGCAGCACCTGCTGGGCTGGCAGCCCTTTCTGGGCCTGCGCCTGCTCTGCGACAGGCGGGCGCTCATCCCCAGGCCCGAGACCGAGGAGCTGGCCCGCCGCGCGGCGGCCTGGCTCAAGGAGCGCCAGCCTTGGTCCGCCGCCGACCTGGGCACGGGCTCGGGCTGCCTGGCCCTGGCCCTGGCCAAGGAGGCTGGCGAGGGGCGCATGTGGGCCGTGGACAGCTCTGCTGAGGCCCTGCAGCTGGCCGCGGAGAATGCCCGCGCCTGCGGCCTGGCCGAGCGGGTGGAATTCCTCCTGGGCGACTGGGCCGCGCCCCTCAAGGCCGCGGCGGCCCCGCCCTTGGACCTGCTGGTGAGCAACCCGCCCTACATCCCCAGCGCCGAGATCGCCGGGCTCGAGCCCGCGGTGCGCGACCACGAGCCGCGCGCGGCCCTGGATGGCGGGGCGGATGGGCTCAAGGACCTGCGCTTGCTGCTGGCCACGGCCCCGGGCCTGCTCAAGCCGGGCGGCCTGCTGGCCATGGAATGCGGCCTGGGGCAGCCTGAAACGCTGGCCCGCTCGGCGCTGCAGGCGGGCGGCTGGGCCAGCGCCGAGGCCCTGCCGGACTCCAGCGGTCGGCTGCGCTATCTCTGGGCATTGAAGGCTTGAACGGGCCGCGGCTTGCCGGGCCCATTTGCGCGAGGAGCGGACATGGACATCCACGAACTTCTGCAATACATGATGGACCAGGGCGCGTCTGACCTGCACATCAAGAGCGGGCATTCCCCCCTGATCCGCGTGCAGGGCAGCCTGCGCAGCCTTGAGCAGTATCCGCCCACCGATGAGGCCGAGACGGTGGCGCTCTGCAAGCAGATCTTGAGCGATGCCGTGCGCGAGAAGTTCGAGAGCAAGAACGAGATCGACGCGGCCTACAACTGGGCTGGCAAGGCCCGCTTTCGCGTCAACATCTTCCGCCAGCGCTCCACCACCACCATGGTCATGCGCGTCATCCCGGCCATCATCCCCGACTTGAGCGAGCTCAACCTCCCCTCCATCTTGAGCGGCATCTCCCTCACCGAGCGCGGCCTGGTGCTCATCACCGGCGCCACCGGCGCCGGCAAGAGCACCACCCTGGCCGGCATGATCCACGAGATCAACAAGAACCTCTCCAACCACATCGTGACCGTGGAAGACCCCATCGAGTTCGTGCACCCGGACATCAAGAGCTCGGTCTGCCAGCGCGAGGTGGGGCTGGACACCGAGACCTTCGCCAGCGCCCTGCGCTACCTGCTGCGCCAAGACCCGGATGTGATCCTGATCGGCGAGATGCGCGACACCGAGACGGTGCGCGCCGCCATCACCGCGGCCGAGACCGGCCACATGGTCTTCTCCACCCTGCACACCATCGACGCCATCCAGACCATCGACCGCATCCTCGACTTCTTCCCCGGCGCCCAGCAGAACCAGATCCGCAGCCAGCTGGCCACCGCGCTCAAGGCGGTGATCAGCCAGCGCCTGGTGCTGCGCGCCGACGGCAAGGGCCGGGTGGCGGCCATGGAGATCATGGTCTGCACCCCCACCATCCGCAGCCTCATCGCCGACAACAAGATCAACCAGATCCGCACCTTCATCAAGGACGGCGCCCAGGAGGGCATGCAGACCTTCGACCAGCACCTGGTCTATCTCTACAAGACCGGGGTCATCAGCCGCGAGGAGGCCATCAGCAACGGCACCAGCCCGGCAGAGATCGAGCTGGCCATGAAGGGCATCGCCTCCAGCAAGGCCTCGGCGCAGAGCATCATGGCCCAGATGGCCAACGAGCAGAGCCGGGTGGTGGTGGCCCAGGCCCTGGAGCGCGGGCGCGCCTTCTTCCGCCGCCAGCTGTGGGCCGAGGCCACCGTCGAGCTCAAGCGCGTGCTGAGCGAGGATCCCGACCACGCGGAAGCCAAGCAGATGCTCAAGGAGATCGGCAGCCAGCAGAACCGCACCGGCGCCCAGTCCGAGGCCAAGGCCTTCATCAACCGCGGATTGACCCTCTTCCAGGAGGACAAGCTGGACGAGGCCACGGCGCAATGGAACGAGGCCCTCAAGCTCGACCCGGACAATGTCCAGGCCAAGGCCTACCTGCGCGGGGCGCATGACCGCCGGCAGGCCCTGGACAAGACCAAGGCCCTGGTGGCGCAGGGCGTCGCCGCTTATCAGGGGAATGACCTGATGGCCGCGCTCAAAGCCTGGGAGGAGGCGCTCAAGATCGACCCGCGCAATGAGCAGGCTGAGTTCTATCTGCAGGCCGGGCGCAAGCGCCAGCAGGAGATGGAGAACGAGCAGGAGGCCAAGCAGCATTTCGTGCGCGGGGCCACCGCCTACCAGGGCGGCGACCTGCTGGAGGCGGTGATGGAGTGGAACAGCGCCCTGGCCCTCAAGCCGGACTACGCGGAGGCCAAGGAGTATGCCGCCGAGGCGGGCAAGCACCTGGCCGCCCAGCCGCTGCCGGAATTTGACAGCTCGGCCCCGGACGCCCCGGCGGTGCTGGCGCCTTGGAAGGCTGGCGTGGCTGCCTACTCCGAGGGCCGGTTCGTCGAAGCTGGCAGCGAGTTCCGCAAGGCGCTGGAAAGGCGGCCTGGGCATGCCCATCTGCAGCAGCTGGCCAGCCGCTGCGCCGAGCGGCTCAAGGAGCGCCTGGGGGACTGGAACCTCAAAGCCGGCCAGGCCATTGCGGCTGGCCGCCTGGAGGATGGCATCCGCTGCTTGCGGGCCGCGCTGGAGCTGGATCCCTCGGATGCGGCCAGCCGCAAAGCCATGGCTGACATCAAGCCCCGCATTGAGCAGACCGCGGCCGCCCTCTATTCCGAGGCGGTTGGCATGGTCCAGAGCAATCGCCTCAAGGAGGCCTTGCCCCTGCTGGAGCGCGTGCTGGCCCTGGAGCCGGACCATGAAACAGCGCGCCGCCGCCTGGAAGAAACGCGGCAGAAATACCAGAAACTAAAGGATATCCTCAGCCAGGCCAAATAAGGGCCTGGTTGACATTGCTGAAGAACTCTGGAAAACTTGTGGATAATGCCAGCTAGGCAGCCTGCGGGACGGAGGAGAGCCTCATGCTCAAGTGGTTCCTATTCTTGGCGCTGTTGGTGGGGCTTTTCGGATACGCCATGGTCGAGCATGACAGCCTTTTACGCTGGCAGCTGGCCCGCGTGGCGCAAGACGAGGGCGTCAGCAGCGGGGATGATTTTCTGCGCCTAAAGTACTCCAGCGACCCGCGCCCCTATCTTGACCGCTTCAGCGATGGGCTCTCCTGGCGCCGCCGCCTTTGCATCTGGGGCTATGCCCTGGGCGACTACCGCTTCGTGGTGGAAGCGGCCAAGCCCGCGGTCGAAGCCCACAAGGACGGCCCCTTGGCAAATACTGAGGAGATGGTGAGCCTGGAATGGCTGAACGCCCAAGCCTTGGAGATGGACGGGCAATTTGATGCAGCCAAGGCAGCCTATCGCGAGATCCTGGAACTGCATCCTGATTTCCCGCAAAAGGACGAGGCCAAGCAGCGCTATGACGGCTTGAACCTCTACCATTGATGCGCTCCCCCTTCTCTCAACTGGAGGCCCACTGATGCCCGGCATCCCCAAAGGCCCTGTGTTCGCCCTTCTGCTCTCAGGGATCCTGGCGCTCGCGCCTTGGCGCCTGGCCGCCGCTGAGGCTGAAGACCTGACGGTCTTTGATTTTGATGCCGCCTCTGCCGCTGCCTCGGCCAAGCCCGCAGCGCCGCAGGCTTCCGCCATCGCCACGCAAGCAGCCACCGCTGTTGCCACCCAGGCTGCCACCGTAGTTGCCACGCCAATGGCCACCCAGGCTGCCAGTGCAGTTGTCACGCAAATAGCCACCCCCAGTGCCACTCCGGCTGTCACCGCAGCTGCCACCCAGGCTGCCGTTGCAGCAGCTGCGCCGGCGGCTATCACAGCCTCAGCCGGCGATTTGAACCTGAGCCTGGGGCTCACTGGGCTCACTGGCAAGACCTTGGCCGGCACCGGCGACCCGCAGAGCGCCTTGGGCGGCGACTTGAGCTTGGATTATCGGGTGGGGAGCATTGCCAGCCTGGATGTGGCTCCGGGCTTGGGCATTGAAGATGCCTATATCCATTCCGGCTCTTCCTGGGTCCGCGCTTTTGACATAGGCCTCTCCCTGCGGCTTGCCTTGCCAGTGAGCCAAGGCTTGAACCCTTACTTAGCCGGGCAGGCGGGATACCTGCCCCTCGCTGGGCATGATCAAGAGTGGGGTGGCCACTATCATGGCGCAGTGAGCCTGGGCAATAGGGGCTATTTCAGCGATGCTTGGGGCTTGGACACAGCGGTCAGCTACAGCATCTACAGCCCCCGCAACGGCGGCTTGCAGGCGGCTGGTCTGCGCTTGGCCCTGGTCTGGCGGCCCAGCGGCCCGGGAGCTCCTGCTGCCAGCGAGCCAGTTGCCAGCGCTGCTGCCGAAGCCGCCAATGCGCCGGCCGCTGCTCCCCAAGCGGCTGATGGGGCAGCCGTGACCGCCGCCAGCCCTGGCGCTGCTGCTTCGGCAGTTGCCAGCACGGCATCGGCGGCCCCTGCCAGCCCGAGCGCTGCTGCCGCGCCTGAGGGCGCCATCGTGCAGGTGGAAGACCAGGAAGCCACGGCCGCGGAAGAGGAGCGCCCAAAGAGCCTGGCGCTCAGCCCGGCCGAGGTGCAGGTGGAGCGCGCCGGCTGCCTGGCGCAGGCCGATGAGATCCCCTTTGAGGGCGCCATCACCGGGGCGAAGTCCGGCGGCCAGCTGCTCATCGTGGGCGACATCGCTTACCTGGAGATGGCCGATGGCCATGCTGCTGTGCCAGGGCAGGAGTACCTGAGCTATCGCCTCTCCGACCCAGTGCTGGGCCCCATCAGCGGCGATGACCTGGGCAGCCGGGTGACTGTCAGCGGCGTGCTCAAGGTCATCCGCGTGGATGAGCGCGAAGTGCTGGCCCGCGTGACCCGCGTTTATACGGATGTGCGGGTGGGCGACAGCTTCCGCTTGCGCGGGGAGAAGATCCCCCACAGCCGTCCGCAGCCCCTGGCTGGCGATTTGAGCGGGAGCCTGGCTGCCATCCGTGGCGGGCTGGAGCTGGCCGCCAAGGGAGAAGTGGTCTATCTGGACTTGGGCGCCGACCAGGGCGTGCAGCCTGGCATGCGCTTCATCGTGCAGCGCCCTTTCAGCACCCAGGAGCAGCAAGATTCCTTTGAATCAGCTCCCATCCAGGCCAATGGCGATTTGGGCGTGGTAGAGGTGCTCTCGGTGAAGCGCCACACCTGCACGGCGCTGGTGATCCGGTCCTCCAACGCTCTCAAGGTGGGCGACTCCATCCACCTCCGCTGACCTGGGCATGGCGACCCTGCTACCCGAGGAGGACCCGGAAGGCTTCGCGGCCCTGGTGCAGAAGGTGCTGCGCGAGCATGGCTTCGACCTGTCGCAGTACAAGCCCAACTACCTGCGGCGGCGCGTGGCGGTGCGCATGCGGGCCCTGGGCGCCACCAGCTACCAGGGCTACCTGGAGAGGATGGATGAGCAGGAGTTCCGCCTGCTGCATGACCGCATCACCATCCATGTGACCGAGTTCTTCCGCGACGCGGAGGCCTTCGAGTTCCTGCGCAAGGAGGCGCTTCCCGCGCTGGGAGCGCGCCTGGCCCGCGAGGGGGCCCAGGAAGCCTGGGCTTGGAGCGCCGGCTGCTCCACGGGCGAGGAGCCCTACAGCCTGGCCATGATGATGGACGAGGCCCTGGCCCCGCTGGGGCTGGCGCCGCGCATCCTGGCCACAGACATCGACCAGGCGGTGCTGGAGAAGGCGCGGCGCGGCCTCTATCCCTCCAAGGATGCGCGGGGGCTCAAGGAGGCTTGGAAGCGCCGCTATGTGCGCGAGCGGGCGGACGGCTTCTTGGAGGTCGCGGAGCCCCTGCGCCGCATGGTCAGCTTCCGCGAGCACCATTTGCTGTCCGGGCCCCCGCCCAAGGGCATGGACCTCATCCTCTGCCGCAATGTGATGATCTACTTCAGCAAGGAGCAGCACCAGCCCCTGTTCGCCGCCTTCCACCGGGCCCTCAATCCAGGGGGCATCCTGGTCCTGGGCAAGACCGAGAGCATGATGGGGCGGGCCCGCGAGGGCTTTGCCTGCCTCTCGGCCAGGGAGAGGGTGTACCAGCGCCAGGAGGCGGCAGAGTGACGCAGGGCCTGCAGGAGCACATCAATCTGGGCCTGGCCTTCGCCAAGGCGCGGCGCCAGGAGGACGCCATCCGCGAGTTCGAGCGCGCCCTGGCCCTGGCCCCCGGCGATGGCGAGGTGCATTTCCAGCTGGGCCTGCTCTATGCCGCCACTGGGCGCAGCGCCGAGGCGGTGGCTGAGCTGGACAAGGCCCTGGCCAGCAACCCCATGAAGCTGGAGGCCCTGCTCAAGCTGGGCAACCTGCACGCCGCGGCCGGGCGCGCTGAGGAGGCGGTGAAGGATTACCGCCGCGCGCTCGAGGTCAGCCCCCGCGACCCTGCCATCCGCAACGCGCTGGGCGACCTCTACTACCATCAGGACCGGGCCGAGGAAGCCATGGCCCAGTACCGCGCCTCGCTGGAGGCGCGGCCCGAGGCCCCGGACATCCACCTCAAGCTGGGCTTCTTGCTGGAGGGCGGCGGCCGCCTGGCTGAGGCCGTGGCCGAGTACAAGGCGGCGCTGGCCCAGAACCCGCGCCAGGCTGGCCTGCACGGGGTGCTGGGCCAGGCTTGCGCGGCCCTGGGCCGCGATGAGGAGGCGGTGCGCCACTTCTTGGATGCCCTGCAGATCAACCCGGGCGAGGTGGGCATCTGCTTCAGCCTGGGCAAGGCCCTGATGCGGCTGGGGCGCGATGATGAGGCGCTGCCCTGGATGCTGAGGGCGGTGGAGGGCCTGCCGGAGGACCCTGAGCTGCAGCGCCTGCTGGGGCGCCTGCATGCCGAGCGCGGGGACAGCGAGCAGGCCCTGGCCTGCTACCGCCGGGTGCTGGAGCTGGCGCCGGGGCAGGGGAGCGCCCACAGCCTGCTGGGCTACATCCACGACCAGGAAGGGCGCGTGGAGGAGGCCATTGAGGAATACAGCCTGGCGGTGGGCGAGGACCCTGAGGACGTGGTGGCCCATGAGGCCCTGGGCGCCATCCATTACCGCCGCGGCGAGCACGAGAAGGCCCTGCTAAGCTTGCGCAAGGTGGCGGCCCTGGACCCGAAGAAGGTCGAGGCCTTCACCCGCATCGGCAACATCTGCCTCAAGCTGGGGCGCAAGGCCGAGGCGCTGGCGGCCTGGGAGAAGTCGCTGGAGCTGGATCCCACCAACACCATCGTCCGCAACAACCTGAAGGCTTTGGGGAGGGGCTGAGCATGGAGCCCATCCGTCGGCAGAACCGGTCCTTGGGCCAGCTCTTGGTGGACAGCGGCCGGCTCAAGCCCGCCCAGCTGGCCCTGGCCCTGGATGAGCAGCGCGGCAGCGGCGAGGCCCTGGGCCGCATCCTCGTGCGCCGCGGCTTCGTGCAGGAGCAGGACATCCTGGCGGCGCTCAAGGGCCTGCTGGTGGTCACCTTTGAGGTGGCTGGCGAGCATTTCGCCACCGAGACCCTCTATGTGCGCGAGATCATCCGCGCGCGCGCCGCGGTGCCGGTGCCGGAGGCTCCCGGCTACGTGGAAGGCCTGGTCAGCCTGCGCGACAAGGTGGTGCCCATCATCGACCTCCGCAAGCGCTTCTCCCTGCGGCCGCCCGAGCTCACCGAAGCCAGCCGCGTGATCGTGGTGGAGAGCCCGGCTTGCCTGGCCGGCCTGCTGGTCGATTCCGTGGGCGCGGTGCTCCAGCTCTCTGCCGAGCAGCTGGAGCCGGCCCCGCCCCAGAACACCGGCATCCCCGCCCGCTTCCTCTACGGCCTGGGGCGGCGCGGCGAAGAATGCTTCACCATCCTCAACCTGGAGCCATTGCTGGCATCCAAGGAGCCCATCCGGCTCACGGCCTCCCATGAGGGCGCGCATGAGCAGTCCCCAGCCTGAGACATCGCAGGACGCCATCGTCCGCAACAACCAAGGCGTGGCCGCCTACCAGGCGGGCCGCCCCTTGGAGGCTCTGCGCGAGTTCAAGGCCGCCCTGGACCTGGACCCTTGGTTCACCCAGGCCCTGGAGAACCTGCGCCAGGTGGACCAGGAGAGCGGCGCCTATCGCAGGGCCATCGAGGCCTATAGCAGGGCCCTGGATGCCTGCCCGGACGATGTGCAGGCCATCACCGGCCTGGCCGAGGCCCTGACCCTGCTGGGGCGGGATGGCGAGGCCGAGGCATTGCTCCGGCGGGCCCTGAAGCTGGCGCCCGCCTTCAGCCCGGCCCGGGTCTGCCTGGGCCTGCTCTACCTGCGCGCGGACCGCCGCGAGGAGGCCCGCGCCGAGCTGGAATACGGCCTGGCCCAGGAGCCGGACGATGCCGAGGCCCAGCTCAGGCTGGGCGAGCTGGAGTACAAGGAAGGCCGCCTGGACGAGGCCATCGATGCCTTCCGCCGCGCCACCCAGCTGGATCCGCAGCGCGCCGCGGCCCACTACCGCTTGAGCTTCGCCCTGGGCGACAAGCAGCTGGGCGAGGAGGCCCAGCAGGCCTTTGAGCGCGCCGTGGCCCTCAATGCCGGCTACCTGTCGGCGGTGCCCGCGGCCAAGGTCTCCCCCGCGCACGCCGAGGCGGCCCGCGCCGCGGCCCCGGCCCCGGCCCAGGCGGCCGAGGCCCATGCCGGGCTGGCCCGCGCCTACCTGGCCAAGGGCATGGCCGCCGAGTCTGAGCGCGAGTTCCGCACAGCGCTGGCCCTGCGGCCGCAGGATGCCTGGCTGAGCCAGGGCCTGGCGGAGTCGCTGATCAAGCAGCGGCGCTACGATGAGGCCATCACCGCCCTGCGCGGCTGCGGCGAGGGCCTGGAGCCCAGCCTGCTGCTGGCCTCGGCCTACCGGCTGAAGGGCGACTTTTTGCGCGCCCGCCGCCTGCTGGAGGACCTGCTGGCCCGCTTCCCCAAGGCGCCCTCGGCCCTCTATGAGCTGGGCCTGCTGCAGATCCGCATGGAGCAGTACTCCCAGGCCGTGGAGACCCTGCGGCTGCTGGTGGCCCAGCGCCCCAGCCACGCGGAGGCCTGGCAGAAGATGGGCGTGGCGCGCTACCTGGCGCGCGACTGGCAGGGCGCCGTGGACTGCTTCGACCGCGCCATCCAGATGGCCGCGCGCCTTGGCCGCGATGCCGAGACCAGGGTCTACCTGGGGCAGGCCCTCTCCGAGCTGGGCCGCTACACCCACGCCCTGGAGGAGGCCGAGCGGGCGCTCAAGAGCGACCCGTCCTCCCCCATGGCCCACAACCTGCGCGGCACGGCCCTCAAGGCCCTGGGCCGCACCGCGGAGGCCGCGGAGGCCTTCAAGCGCTGCCTTGAGCTGGACGGCCAGTTCGCCAAGGCCGCCAACAACCTGGGCGCCACCTATTTCGCCCTGGGCCGCCGCGAGGAGGCCCGCCGGGCCTTTGAGACCGCCCTGGCCATCGACCCCGGCTATGCCACGGCGCTGAAGAACCTGCAGGCCCTGGGAGGGGCGGCATGAAGCTCATCACCTGCATCATCAGCCCCGCCCGGGTGGAGCCGCTCAAGAAGGCCCTGTGGGCGGCCGGCTTCCGCAGCCTGACCCTGGTGGAGGGACGCGGCCTGGGCTATGGCCGCGGCCGCATGGAGGCCGGCAAGGACGATTTCATCGGCGAGGCGGCGCCGCGCGCCAGGCTCGAGCTGGCCCTGCGCGATTCCGAGGTGGAGCAGGCGCTGGAGCTCATGCTGGATGCGCTGCGCACCGGGCGCATCGGCGATGGCAAGATCTTCATCAGCACGCTGGACCAGGTGGTCCGCGTCAGGACCGGGGAGCGGGGCGACGCCGCCCTGTGAGCCGTCCCTTCA
>CAYXCT010000008.1:0-22760 GCA_964463435.1 uncultured bacterium
CTTGGGGCTGACCGTGGGCTGCATCAAGCACGACATGCGGCCGGACGAGCGCAAGGCGGCCTATGCCTGCGACATCACCTATGGCACCAACAACGAGTTCGGCTTTGACTACCTGCGCGACCACATGGCCGCCCATCCGGACCACCGCGTGCAGCGCGGGCTGCATTACGCCCTGGTGGACGAGGTGGACAGCATCCTCATCGACGAGGCCCGCACCCCGCTCATCATCTCGGGCCCGGCCGAGGAGAGCACCACCAAGTACGCCCAGGTGGACCGGCTGATCCCCCGGCTGAAGAAGGATGAGCACTACACCGTGGAGGAGAAGACCCGCACGGTGGCCTTGAACGACAAGGGCGTGGAGGCCGCCGAGCAGTTCCTGGCGCTGAAGAACCTCTATGAGCCGCACAACATCGAATGGGTGCACCACATCCAGCAGGCCTTGCGGGCCCATGTGCTCTACAAGCTGGACGTGGACTATGTGGTCAAGGATGGCCAGGTCATCATCGTGGACGAGTTCACCGGCCGCCTGATGCCCGGCCGGCGCTTTGGCGAGGGCCTGCACCAGGCCCTGGAGGCCAAGGAGGGGGTGCGCATCGAGCGCGAGAACCAGACCCTGGCCACCATCAGCCTGCAGAACTACTTCCGCCTCTACAAGAAGCTGGCGGGCATGACCGGCACGGCCGAGACCGAGGCCGCTGAGTTCTACGAGATCTACAAGCTGGACGTCACGGTCATCCCCACCCACCGGCCCATGGTGCGCATCGACAACCCGGACGTGGTCTACAAGAGCGTGAAGGGCAAGTTCAAGGCGGTGGCGGATGAGATCGCCGAGTGCAACCGGCTGGGCCAGCCAGTGCTGGTGGGCACGGTGAGCATCGAGAAGAACGAGCAATTGGCCGAGCTCTTGAAGCGCCGCGGCGTGAAGCACGAGGTGCTCAACGCCAAGAACCACGAGCGGGAGGCCGAGATCATCTCGCGCGCCGGGCAGAAGGGCTCGGTCACCATCGCCACCAACATGGCCGGCCGCGGCACCGACATCGTGCTGGGCGAGGGCGTCATCGAGCTGGGCGGGCTGCATGTCATCGGCACCGAGCGCCATGAGAGCCGCCGCATCGACAACCAGCTGCGCGGCCGCGCCGGCCGCCAGGGCGACCCGGGCTCCTCGCGCTTCTATGTGTCGCTGGAAGACGACCTGATGCGCATCTTCGGCAGCGAGCGCATCAGCGCCATCATGGGCAAGCTGGGCATGACCGAGGACGAGGCCATCGAGCATTCCATCATCAGCAAGAGCATCGAGCGCGCCCAGAAGACGGTGGAAGGCCACAACTTCGACATCCGCAAGCACCTGCTGCAGTATGACGACGTGATGAACAAGCAGCGCGAGGTGGTCTACGCCCGGCGCGAGGCCATCCTGGAAGGGCAGGACATCCAGGCCGAGGTGCTGGGCATGCTGCAGGACATCGTGGAGGCGCATTTCAGCGCCAATGCCCCGGCTGAGACCCACCCTGAGGAGTGGGACCTGGGGCCCTTCGTGGCCTGGTTCGAGGAGACCTTCAAGGTCCCGGCCGCTGACCTGCTGCCCAAGGACATGGCCCAGGCCGGCGGCGAGGACCTCAAGCGGGCTTTCATGCGCCGCGCCGAGGAGGCCTATGCCCGCAAGGAGGCCGAGGTGGGCGCGGAGGAGCTGCGCGGGCTCGAGCGCTACCTGGCCCTGGAGGCCCTGGACGGGCTGTGGAAGGACCTGCTGCTGGCCATGGACAAGATCAAGGAGGGCATCGGCCTGCAGGCCTATGGCCAGAAGGACCCGCTGCTCGAATACAAGAAGGAGGCCTACAACGCCTTCAGCGAGATGATGGCCACGGTCAAGGAAGAGGTCATCCCCATGCTGATGCGCATCCACAAGGCTGACCCGGAGCGCCAGCTGGCCCCGGCCGCGCCAGACCCGCACCAGATGCGGCTGCAGGAATCGCGGCCTGAGTTCACGGCCCCGGGCGCCCAGCCGCCCCTGATCGAGCCCCAGGCCGCGGAGCCGCAAGCCAAGGGCAAGGTGGTGGTGGAGCCCATCCGCCGCGACATGCCCAAGGTGGGGCGCAATGACCTTTGCCCCTGCGGCTCTGGCAAGAAATACAAGAAATGCCATGGTGCGGTATAGGGGTTTGTGGATACTTGTCTACAACCTTGTTGATTATAAAGAATATCTGTTAAGAACTTGTTGACAAGTAGTTTGGGCTCGAGTAATCTTCGGCAAACAGCCTTTGGCTGTGCTGCCATGCTCTGTCCACTGCGTTTGAGGGCCTCAATGTTCAATTGCCGAGCGATGCTGCGGACCTTGTTCTTCACCGCTATCCTTGCCCTGGGATGGAGGACGGCTGCGGCCGCATCTTCCCCGGTGGTGCTCTCGCTCTCCTATTCCTGCCCGGACGCCAACATCCACATCGGCAGCACCGTCACCTTTGACATGGCCGTGGGCATGGTCAGCACATCTGCCCTCACCGTGCCGGTGAGCAACACCGTGGCCACCACAGACCTCTGGCTCTCCGATTCGGACATCCAGAACGACACGCTCATCCCATCTGGCACGGCCCTTCTCATCACTGATGGCACGCGCACATGGGCCGTGGCCAGCAAGGTCAACACAGGGGCCACCTCTTATATCGATATCAATGACAGCGAAGTGGTGGAGGGCCCGCTGCTCGGGGACTACAGCCAGCTGGCCAAGAACACCTTCACCGTCTATGCCGGCAGCCTGGCCACTTCCACAGCCTATCCCGGCTCCATCGTGTGGTTGCGCCTGGGCAACCTGACCTTCCCGGATGTGACCGGCTTCTCGGACACCGGGCATCTGGGAGACTGGCGCCAGACCTGGACTGTCACCAGCATCGGCGGCCAGTACAGCAATGTCCCTATGGCGCCGTATGCCACCATCGGCGGCACGGCTGCCAGCCTGCCCTCGCCCCTGCCTGCCAGCTGGGAGATATCCCAGCTGATTGATGCCCTGCTGCCACAGATTAGTCTGCTCAAGATATCGAGCATCAGCGGGCTCTCCAGCTTCGCGGGCATGATGTACATCGGCCACAGCACCCAGGGCAAGGCCGTGGATGCCAAGAATGCCAATGACACGGCCGTCATCACGGTGGATTCAAACAAGCCCAACTGCCAGATCAAGCTCTCGGTCATCAACACGCTGCCCACCACCTATGTGGACCCGCAAGGCTATGTGCCCATCGCCTCCCAGCTAGCCCCCTATGAGGGCGCGCTCACCTGGAGCGGCGTGAACGGCGCCGGGAATTTCGTGGCAGATGGCCAGTACACCGTCCAGGTGGACATCCAGGATGCCAATGGTGTGCAAGGGGCCTCCGCAACGGCGCTCATCTATGTCACCTCTCTGCAGCTGATCGTGAAGAACCTCAGCCTGATGCCAAATCAGGCCAATGCCGCCAGCACGGACACGCTGCTGACCAACATAAGTTACCAGGTTTTTCTGCAGAATGATGACAACACTACCCTCATTCCCGCCTTGCAGAACCTGAACTGGGGCTTAGACTTGACTACTGGCACACTCAACGATTACGACCATGTCCACAGTGTCTTCGCTATCATGGATGTGCATGTACTGAACAATGCCGGGGTCGAGATTCCCGCCTACAGCAGCGCCTTGAATGGGCCTGACTTCGGCGCCAATGTTGACAGCGATAGCGCTTTTCTGGCCAGGGTCTGGAAGAACCTGCCCGGGCCGATCGGCGCCTGCACAGACCCTGCCAGTTACCTCTTGCCGGCTTGGGGAGCCACGGTCACCAACGTGGCGGGTTCTTCCATCATCATCAATGACGGCAATAAGACCAACGATTGGGATAACGCCTTCTCCGATAGCCCCTGGTTCAACCCCAACATCTCTTGCCGCCTGAAGCCCGTGGCGACGGATACCAGCGGGAACCCCACTCAGCTTTATGGCAATTGGGGTGTGACTTGGGAGGCGCCCGCGGGCGGCAAGCCTGCGGTGGGCCAGTACCAGATTTACGGCAAGGCCACGCTGACCGGCATGGACATCTTCTGGGCCGGGCCGCCTACTGGCCCCAATGTCGCGGGCTGCGATGGCAACACGGATTACCTGGGCAACCCGGGCCACTGCTATCCCAGTAGTAGGCCTGAGGTGGGCTATGGCAGCAGCTACCGCGGCTGCGCGCTCAACGGCTCTTCCACCATCCAGGCCTTCACGGTCTACAATCCTGGCAGCACGGTGCAGGACACCACGCCGCCCCTGCTGGTGAGCACCAGCCCCAGCAATGGCAGCACGGTGAACCCGGGCGTCTTTGGCCCCCATGGCCAGACCATCACCGCCAGCCTCACCGATGCCAGCCCCATTGACACCAAGGCTTCCTACATCACGGTGACGCGCAGCTTGGGCGGCTTGGTGCAGACCCTGACCGGTGTCACCTCCAACAATGGCGGGGCAGTAGTCAGCGGGGTGAACACCATCCAGCTCTATTTCGTGCCTGGCGAGGCCCTCACCGCGGGTGGCACTTACACCATCACCATTTATGCGGCGGACACCAAAGGCAATTCTACCCAATACACCAGCACCTTCGTGCTGACAGACCAGGGCGTCCCGTCGCTGACCAATGTCTCCGTGCTCAACCGCACTGGGGCCAGTTTCGCGGTCTATCCGGGCAGCTTGAGCACGCCGCTCGATTCAGGGGCGCAGATTGTCGCCAAGCTTTCCATGGACACCTCAGTCACGCAGAATTTCATAACCGGCGCCTCTTTAACCCTCACCCGCACGGATATTTCGCCCTCGGTGGATGAGTCGGGACTGCTGGGCACGGCAGTGCTGGTCACCAACACGGCCTCGACCACGCTGCAGATTACGGTCCCCATCTCGCCCATGCTCACGGTGGGCACCTACCAGATTGTGGTGAATGCCACGGCGCAGAATCCCAGCACCAACAATGTCTATGCCGCCTCTTACGGTGCCAACCCTGTCATCCAGTTCAGCGTGGTGCAGCCGATCACCGACATCAATGTCTATTTGGGCAGCCAGATTGTGTTGGCCATGGTGGAGCCTCTTACAGTCACCAGCAGCACTTTGGGCAACATCAATCCCACCCAAATAGTGGCCCAAAGTTACAACATGACTAACATCACCCTGCCATCTGGTTATGTGCAGCTCACCGGCACCGCTGCGCTCAATTTCTATGTCAATAACGGCACTCCGGGCGGCGCGAATCCGAATGCGATGACATACGAGTTTCAGACCGTTAGCCCCACGGTCATGACCTTATATTACAATCCCAATTCAGTCCCTAGCTCAGTCTCACCCTCAACGCTTTGCATCTTGGGTTGGGACTTGGTCCACAACAAGCTGGATATTGATGGGGCATCCAACAACACGATGTCAGACTTCATCGCTAGCGCGGTTTGGAACACTTCTGGCAACCCTTGCACGGTCAACATCACCTTCTTGCCTGGCAAGACCGTGCGCGATGAGATTTTTTTTGTGGGCTACAATGTGGCCACCAACACCTCAGGCACGCCCACGGCCGTGCCCACCCCGGCCCACAGCACGCGCAGCTTCGACCCCAACAGCAGCGACCCCTTGCACAACAAGGCCACCATCTATGTGGCGCCCTACACCGCGCTTTCGGGCATCTCCTATCCCACGGTGGATGTGAAGATTTACAGCATGGCAGGGGTCTTGGTGCGCAAGTTCAGCGCTCAGACAACCTTTGACAACTTCACCTCCACAAGCCAGACCAATGGCTACTGCTACACCTGGAACGGCAAGAACGACTCCGGGTCCCTGGTCAACAACGGCATCTACATGGTCGTCACCCAAGTGCATCTGCCAAATGGCACCAGCAGCACCTTGAAGAACCTCGTGGCCGTGATCAAGTGAGGAGCCGACGCATGAAGCCGACATTGAAGAGCCTGATGCTGGCCGCTGGCTTGAGCGCGCTGGCCGTCAACCTGACCGCTGGCTCCAGCAGCCTGGGCGGGGCCTACGCCAGCGATGGCGAAGGGGCCAGGGCCCTGGGCATGGGCGGGGCCTTTGTGGCAGTGGCCGATGACGCCAACGCCAACTGGGCCAACCCGGCCGGCATGGCCTTCTTTGTCGACCACGCCCGCTACGCCAGCTTTACCCACAGCCTGCTCTACCAGGTGGACGGCCTGAGCCGAGATTACCTGGCCTATGCCCAGGCGGATGACGGCGGCTATGGCGCCTTGGGCGTGTCCTGGGACCGCTTCACCGCCGACCTGAGCCCTGAGACCTACACCGAGGACACCTTCGCCTACTCGGGCGCCAAGCGGCTGGGCAGCTCCCTGCCGGCCGCCGTGGGCTGGACCTTGAAGTACTTCCGCGTCAATTCGAGCCTGGCCGCCAGCAACGACAACCAGACCGTGGGCGATGGCAATGCCTCCGGCTTTGGCGCCGACTTGGGGCTCATGTTCAAGCCGGCGCCCAGCGTGGCCGTGGGCGTCATCGTGCAGAACCTGTATTCCTCGCTCGCCTGGGACACCCACACCTACGAATCCATCCCCACGGTGGCCAATGGCGGCGTGGCCTGGCATCTGAACGACCGCTCGGTCTTCGCGGCCCAGGTGAGCTTGGCCCAGGGCTCCAGCGGCTACGCCCTGCAGACCGCCAACGCCGGCGGCGAGGTCTGGATGTTCGACGGCAAGACCGAGCAGTGGGGCTTTGCCCGCAACATCGCCCTGCGCGCCGGCTACCAGCAGGCCGTGATCAACAGCGATGCCGGCCAGGTGGACGCCGGCGCCTCGCTCAAGGCCGAGACCTGGCAGCTGGATTACGCCTTCCAGTACATGCTCACCCAGAGCGGGCTGGGCAACACCCAGCGCTTGGGGATCAGCTTCACCTTCTAGCGCCCCCCCGGGCGCAAACCCCGGGCTTTAGCCCCGTTCCGCGAAGGCGGGACGGGGCTTTTTTGTGGCCGCGGCTCTGCGGCCTTTACGCCATCAAGGCCTTTTGCTAGGATGAACCCCTATGGACAGGATACTCATCGAAGGCGGAAAGCGGCTCAAGGGCGAGGTGGAGGTCTCAGGCAGCAAGAATGCCAGCCTCCCCATCATGGTGGCGGGCCTGCTGGCCAAGGGCCAATCCAAGCTCTATGGCGTGCCCAACCTGATGGACACCCGCACCATGGCGCGCGTCATCGCCGCGCTGGGGGCCCAGGCCGGCTTTGACGCCAAAGGGGCCATGACCATCGACCCCAAGGGCTTCTCGGGCTTTGAGGCGCCCTATGACCTGGTGCGCACCATGCGCGCCAGCATCTACGTGATGGGGCCGCTGCTGGCCCGCCTGGGCAGGGCCCGCGTGTCGCTGCCCGGCGGCTGCGCCATCGGCGCCCGGCCCATCGACCTGCACCTGCGCGCCTTTGAGGCCCTGGGCGCCAAGGTGGCGCTCAAGCACGGCTACGTGGAGGCCAGCGCCAAGAAGCTCAAGGGCGCACGCTTCGTGATGGACAAGCCCAGCGTGGGGGCCACCGCCAACCTGATGATGGCCGCCAGCCTGGCCCAGGGCACCACCCTCATCAACAACGCGGCCCAGGAGCCCGAGATCGTGGACCTGGCCGGCTTCATCAACCGCATGGGCGGCAAGGTCACTGGCGCGGGCAGCGACTGCATCGAGATCAAGGGCGTGGCCAGCCTCAGCGCCTGCGAGTACGCCGTCATCCCCGACCGCATCGAGGCCGGCACCCTGATGGTGGCCGCGGCCATCACCGGCGGCTCGGTGCTGGTGCGGCGCGCCCGGCTGGACCATATGGGCAGCTTCTTGGACAAGCTGCGCGCCCATGGCGTGCAGGTGAGCGAAGAGGATGGCGCGGCCCGCGTGCTGGCCGCGCCCAAGCCCAAGGCGGTCAACATCTGCACCATGCCCCACCCGGGCTTCCCCACCGACATGCAGGCCCAGTGGATGGCCCTGATGGCTGTGACCCCGGGCGCCGCGGTGCTCACCGAGACCATCTGGGAGAACCGCTTTTTGCACGTGCCCGAGCTGCAGCGGCTGGGCGCCGACATCGCGGTGCAGGGAAACAGCGCGGTGGTCAAGGGCGTGCGCAAGCTCTCCGGCGCCTCGGTGATGGCCAGCGACCTGCGCGCCAGCGCGGCCCTGGTGCTGGCCGGCCTGGCCGCCAAGGGGCGCACCGAGATCAACCGCATCTACCATCTTGACCGCGGCTACGAGCGCATGGAGGAGAAGCTGACCGCCCTGGGCGCGCGCATCCAGCGCGTGAAGGAGGGGGCATGAGGCCCAGGGCCCTGCTGCTGGGCGTTCTGCTGGCCCTGGCGCCCTGCGCCGCGCTCTCCTCGGCCGGCCGCAGCGCGGCGGGCGAGCAGATACGCCTGAGCGTGGGCAGCCACGGCCTGGCCCAGGTGATGCGCCTGCTGGCCTCGGCCGAGGGCAGCCTGGACATCGAGATGTACCACCTGACCGACCGCCGGGTGCTCAAGGCCCTGCTGGCCGCGGCCGGGCGCGGGGTGCGGGTGCGCATCATCCTGGACCCCTCGCAGCGCCGCAACCTCAAGGTGCCCGATGCCCTGGCGCATCCCGGGGTGGAGGTGCGCTGGATGGACACCGACGAGGGGCGCGGCGAGCTGCTGCACGCCAAGGCGGCGGTGGCGGACTGCAAGCGCCTGCTCATCGGCAGCGCCAATTGGACCCACACCGGGCTCTCGGTCTCGCATGAGGCCGGCCTGGTCATCGAGGACAGCGCCCTGGCCGCCGAGTTCGAGCGCGCCTTTGAGCAGGACTGGCAGCGCGCCCTGCTCCAGTGGCCCAGCCGCAGCCTCAAGGATGAGGAGCTCTTGAGCCTGCCGGATGCGGCCTCCTTCTATGACGACAAGCCCCGCATGCACGGACGCCGCAGCGGCGGGCAGGAGTGAGCATGCAGACATTGTTGATCAAAGACCAGGCCGCCCTTGAGCGGGCGGCCGCCCGCCTGGCCAAGCCGCCCCAGTTCAAGGCCGGCCAGGACGCCGAGGTGGCCCGCATCTTGGAGGCCGTGCGCCAGCGCGGCGACGAGGCCCTGCTGGGCTACGCCGCGCGCCTGGACGGCACCCGGCTCACGCCCAAGTCGCTGCGCCTGCCCCAGGCCGCGCTCATTGCGGCCCTGGCCCGGCTGGACCCGGAGCTGAAGCGGGCCCTCAAGGCCAGCATCGCCAGCATCACCGCCTTCCAGCGCCGGCTGCTGCCCAAGGGCTGGGAGGCGGGCCTACGGCCGGGCGTGCGCCTGGGCCAGCAGGTGCGCCCGCTCAAGCGGGTGGGCATCTGCGTGCCGGGCGGCGAGTCGCCGCTGGTCTCCACCGTGCTGATGAGCGCCATCCCCGCCCGCGTGGCCGGGGTGCGCGAGATCGTGGTGGTGACCCCCAACCGCCAGGGCAAGGGCATCAACCAGGGATTGCTGGCCGCTTGCGCGCTGGCCAGGGCCACCGAGGTCTACCAGGTGGGCGGGGCCCATGCCGTGGCGGCCCTGGCCTTCGGCACCAAGAGCATCCCCCGCGTGGACAAGATCGTGGGCCCGGGCAGCTCATGGGTGGCGGCCGCCCAGCGCCTGGTCTTCGGCACGGTGGGCATCGACATGGTGGCCGGGCCCAGCGAGATCATGGTCATCGCCGAGAGGGGCGCCGACCCGGCCTGGGTGGCGGCGGACCTGCTCTCGCAGGCCGAGCACGCGGGCGAGGAGTCGGCCGTGCTGGTGACCCCGGACGCGGGCCTGGCCCGCCAAGTGGTGCTGGCCTTGGAGGCCCAGGCGCGGGCTCTGCCGCGCCAGAGCGCCATCGCCAGCTCGCTCTCCCGCTTTGGCCTGGCCCTGGTGGTGCGCTCACTGGCCGATGCCGCGCTGCTGGCCGATGCCATGGCCCCTGAGCACCTGGAGCTGATGGTGCGCAAGCCGCGGGCCCTGGCCCGCCGCATCCGCAACGCGGGCGCCATCTTCATGGGCAGCACCACGCCCGAGCCGGTGGGCGACTATGTGGCGGGCCCCAGCCACGTGCTGCCCACGGGCGGCTGCGCCCGCTACGCCTCGGGCCTCTCGGTGGAGAATTTCGTGAAGAAGAGCTCGCTGCTCGAGTACTCGCCCGCCGCGCTCAAGCGCGAGGGCCCGTCCATCCGCCGCATGGCGCTGGCAGAGGGGCTCACCGCCCACGCCGCCAGCGTGGCGGCCCGGGGCTGCTAGCATGCCTGCCGCGAGCCTCCAGCTGCGGCCCGAGCTGGGCCAGGCCTTGGCTTATCATGCCGAGGAGGCGCCCGCCCGCATCCTGCTGGACGCCAAGGAGAACCCCTATGCCCCGCCGGCCCGCTTTTTGAAGAGGGCCGCCGCCTGCCTGGCCAAGGCCCGGCTCAACCGCTACCCGGACCCGCAGGCCAAGGCCCTGAAGGCGGCGGCGTCCAAGCATTATGGCCTGCCAGCCTCGCGCATGCTGGTGGGCAACGGCTCGGACGAGCTCTTGGGCCTGCTCTGCCAGGCCGCGGGCGGGCATGGCGCCAAGTGCCTGCTGCCCACGCCCACCTTCAGCATGTACCGCCTCTGCGCCAGGCTGCAGGGCCTCAAGGTGCTCGAGGAGCCGCTGGGCCCGGCCTGGGAGCTGACCGGGCGCTTCCTGGCCCGCGCCAAGCGCGAGCGGCCGGCCATCATCTTCCTGGCCTGGCCCAACAGCCCCACTGGCAACCTCTTCGACCCAGCCGCCATCCGCCAGCTGCTGGCCTTGCAGGGCACCCTGGTGGTGGTGGACGAGGCCTACGCCGAGTTCTGCGGCCAGAGCTTCAGGCCCCTGATCGCGCGCCATCCCAACCTGGCCGTCACCTCCACCTTTTCCAAGGCCTGGGGCCTGGCAGGGCTGAGGGTGGGGTTCCTCTTCGCGCAAGAGGGGCTGCTGGCGGAGGTCGAGAAGCTGCGCCTGCCCTACAACCTGGATGGCCTGGCCCTGGAGCTGGCGGCCCTGGCCCTGAGGAGCCCCGGCGATTTCGCCCCGCGCTGGCAGGCCGTGCTGGCCACGCGCCCCAGGCTGGAGCAGGGGCTGAAAGCCCTGCCCGGGGCCACGGTCTACCCCAGCCAGGCCAATTTCTTCATGCTGCGCCACCCCAAGGCCAAGGCCCTCAACCAGGCCCTGCTCAAGGCCGGCATCCGGGTGCGCACCCTCTTCGCCACCCCCGGCCTGGAGGACGCCCTGCAGGTGACGGTGGGCACGGACAAGGAAGTGGCGGCCCTCCTCAAGGCCGCCCGGCAGTTCCTCACAGGGAGGCCCAGGCCATGAGCCCGCGCAAGAGCACCGGCAAGCGCAAGACCCGCGAGACCGACATCCGCCTGAGCCTGGAGCTGGATGGCAAGGGAGCCACGCGCCTCAAGACCGGCCTGCCCTTCCTCGAGCACATGCTGGACGTGATGGCGCGCCAGGCCTGCTTTGACCTGGCGGTGGATGCCAAGGGCGACCTGGCCGTGGATGACCACCACCTGGTGGAGGACCTGGGGCTGGCCCTGGGCCAGGCGCTGGCCGAGGCCCTGGGCGACAAGGCCGGCATCCGCCGCTATGGCTGGGCCGCCGCGCCCCTGGACGAGGCCCTGGTCTTCGCCAGCCTGGACTGCTCGGGCCGGCCCTACCTGGCCTACGGCATCGGGCTGCCCGCCAGGCGCATCAAGGGCTTTGACGCCCAGCTGCTGGAGGAGTTCTTGCGCGCCTTCTGCGACCGCGCGCGCCTCACCCTGCACCTGGAGCAGCGCGCCGGCAAGAACAGCCACCACATCCTGGAGGCCGCTTTCAAGGCCCTGGGCCTGGCCCTGCGCCAGGCCTGCGAGAAGGACCCGCGCCGCGCCGGCAGCGTGGCCAGCACCAAGGGCACGCTCATCAAGTGAAGGGGACCATGAGCCCAGCCAAGCAGCATCTCGCCATCATCGACTACGGCCGCGGCAACCTGCGCAGCGTGGCCAAGGCCTTTGAGACCGTGGGGGCCAAGGTGCTGGTCACGCCCAAGGCCTCGGACCTGAAGGCCGCCGCGGGCCTGGTGCTGCCCGGGGTGGGCGCCTTTGGCGACGCCATGCAGGCCCTGCGCAAGGCCAAGCTGGACCGGGCCATCCTGGAGCAGGTGGCCGCCGGCAAGCCTTTGCTCGGCGTGTGCCTGGGCATGCAGGTGCTCTTCAGCCTGGGGCTGGAATACGGCCGCCATGCCGGGCTGGGGCTCTTCAGCGGCACGGTGCGCAAGTTTCCCGCGGGCGCCAAGGTGCCCCACATGGGCTGGAACCGCGTGGAGCTGAACAAGGATTGCCCGCTCTTCAAGGGCATCGCCAGCGGCGAGCGCTTCTACTTTGTGCACAGCTACTACGCCCAGCCCAAGGACCCTGACTTCGTGGCCGGGCGCACGGATTACGCCGGGCTCAGCTTCTGCTCGGCGGTCTGGGCCGGGCGGGTCTTCGCCACCCAGTTCCATCCCGAGAAGAGCCAGGCAGCGGGGCTCAAGGTCTACAAGAACTACTGGTCCTTCGTGAAGGGGAACAAGCCATGATCGTGATCCCAGCCATCGACCTGCGCGGCGGCCGCTGCGTCCGCCTCATCCAAGGGGATGTGCGCGATGAGACCGTGTACTCCAGCGAGCCGGTGGGCGTGGCCAAGCTGTGGAAGCTGAAGGGCGCCAAGCTCATCCATGTGGTGGACCTGGACGGGGCCATCACCGGGAATGCCAAGAACCTGAAGCACGTCTATGAGATAGTGCGCTCGGTGAACGTGAACGTGCAGTTCGGCGGCGGCGTGCGCGACCTGGAGACCTTGAAGGCAGTGCTCGACCACGGCGTCAAGCGCGTCATCCTGGGAACCTCGGCGGCCCAGGACCGCAAGTTCCTGGAGAAGGCCATCGAGAAGTACGGCAAGCAGGTGGTGGTGGGCATCGATGCCCGCGACGGCAAGGTGGCGGTGAAGGGCTGGAAGGAGACCAGCAAGGCCCTGGCCGTGGACCTGGCGCGCGAGATGGAGGCCCTGGGGGTCAAGAACATCATCTTCACCGACATCCGCAAGGACGGCATGCTGACCGGGCCCAACTTCAAGCAGATCAAGGAGCTGGCCCGCGCCATCCAGGTGCCGGTGATCGCCTCGGGCGGGGTGGGCAGCCTCAAGGACATCCGCCACCTGCGCGACCTGGAGCCCTACGGCGTGGAGGCGGCCATCGTGGGCAAGGCCCTCTACACCGGCAAGGTGGACCTCAAGGAGGCCATCGCGGTGGCCAGCGGCGCGCGCGATGTGCCCGCCAAGCGGCCCAAGCGCATGCCCAAGAAGAAGGCCTGAGATGCTGGCCAAGCGCATCATCCCCTGCCTGGACGTGAAGGACGGCCGGGTGGTCAAGGGCGTCAAGTTCGTGGACCTGAAGGATGCCGGCGACCCGGTGGAGGCCGCGCGCGCCTATGACCGCGCCGGGGCCGACGAGCTGGTCTTCTTGGACATCACCGCCAGCCATGAGCGGCGGGGCATCTTGCTGGATGTGGTGCGCCGCACCGCCGAGGCCTGCTTCATGCCGCTGACCGTGGGCGGCGGGGTGCGCGCGGTCTCCGACATCCGCGAGCTGCTGCGGAGCGGGGCCGACAAGGTGAGCATCAACAGCGCGGCGGTCAAGGACCCGCTGCTGCTCAAGCAGGGCGCCCGCGCCTTTGGCGCCCAGTGCATGGTGCTGGCCATCGACGCCAAGCGCCGCAAGCAAGGCCGCGGCTGGGAGGTCTATGTGCACGGCGGCCGGGTGGCCACCGGGCTGGACGCCGTGGCCTGGGCCCGGCGCGGGGTGCGGCTGGGCGCGGGCGAGATCCTGCTCACCAGCATGGACGCCGATGGCACCCAGGCCGGCTACGACCTGGGGCTGACCCGCGCGGTGAGCGAGGCGGTGCCGGTGCCGGTCATCGCCTCGGGCGGCGCCGGAAACCTGGGCCACCTGGTGGACGTCCTCAAGAAAGGGAAGGCGGACGCCGTGCTGGCGGCCAGCATCTTCCATTACCAGAAGTACAGCATCCCCCAGGCCAAGCGCTACCTGGCTCGGCATGGGGTGGAAGCGCGGCTCTAAACCATCCCCCCACCCTCGCGAGGAACGACCATGGAATGGATAGCGAAGCTCAAATACGATGCCAATGGGCTCATCCCCGCCATCGTCCAGGACTACAAGGACAACACCGTGCTGATGGTGGCCTGGATGAACAAGGACTCCGTGGCCGACACCGTCAAGACCGGCAAGGCCCACTTCTGGAGCCGCTCGCGCAAGAAGTACTGGATGAAGGGCGAGGAGAGCGGCAATGTGCAGAATGTGAAGGACATCTACTACGATTGCGACGCGGACGTGCTGCTCATCAAGGCCGAGCAGGTGGGCGGCGCGGCCTGCCACACCGGCCACCGCAGCTGCTTCTACATCCATATCGTCGACGGCCAGCCCAAGGAAGAGGGCGAGCTGGTCTTCGACCCCGCCAAGGTCTACAAGAAGTAGGCTGGCGCTGGAGGCTCAGTGATCACTCCCGACCTCAAGACTTTCCGCAGCCTGGCCCGCCAGGGCACGCATGTGCCCCTGGCGCTGGAGCTGTTGGCTGACCTGGAGACCCCGGTGTCGGCGCTGCTCAAGCTCACCCGCGGCTTCAAGGAGCAGCGCTGCTTCCTCTTTGAGAGCGTGGAGGGCGGCGAGCGCGTGGGCCGCTACAGCTACCTGGGCAGCGGGGGCTTTGAGGCCCTGGCCACCCGCGACAGCGACCCGCTGCCCAAGCTCAAAGCGCGGATGGCGGGCTACAAGCCGGTGCAGGTCCCCGGCCTGCCGCCCTTCTGGGGCGGCGCGGTGGGGTACCTGGGCTATGACGCGGTGCGGCACATGGAGCCGGTGGCAAGCCATAACCCCGACCCCCTGGGCTTTCCGGAGAGCCTGCACTTTCTGGCTGACGCGGTGGTGGCCTTTGACCACGTGAAGCACGGCATGACCCTGACCTGCCTGGCGGATGCGCGCGACAAGCGGCCGGCGGCCCTGGGCCGAGCCTATGCGCGCGCCGAGCGCCGGCTCAAGGGCATGCTCCGGCTGCTGCAGGGCCCCCTGCCCAAGCTGCCCCGCCCGCGCGCGGGCAAGCCCCAGCCCTGGTCCTGCAACGTGGACAAGCCCGCCTACCTCAAGTGGGTGGCGCGCGGCATGGAATACATCAAGGCGGGCGACATCTTCCAGATCCAGGTCGGGCGCCGCCTGAGCAAGCGCACGGTGGTGCATCCCTTCAGCATCTACCGCGAGCTGCGCGGGCTGAACCCCTCCCCCTACATGTTCTACCTGCAGGACGGCCAGCGCGAGCTGATCGGCGCCTCGCCGGAGATATTGGTCACCCTGCAGGGCGAGACGGTCTGCATCCGCCCCATCGCCGGCACGCGGCGCCGCGGCCGCGATGAGGAGCATGACCTGGCCATGGAGCGCGAGCTGAAGGCCGACCCCAAGGAGCGCGCCGAGCACATCATGCTGGTGGACCTGGCCCGCAACGACGTGGGCCGCGTCTGCCGGCCCGGCACGGTCAAGGTGGGCGAGCTGATGGTCATCGAGCGCTACAGCCACGTGCTGCACCTGGTCTCGGACGTGAAGGGCCGCCTGAACCCCGGCCTGGATGCCTTTGACGTGCTGAAGGCCAGCTTCCCGGCCGGCACGGTGACCGGCAGCCCCAAGATCCGCTCCATGCAGATCATCGACGAGCTGGAGAACATCAAGCGCGGCCCCTACGGCGGCTCGGTGGGCCTGATCGGCTTCAACGGCGACCTGATGGAGGCCCTGACCATCCGCACCCTGATGATGGACGGGCAGACCGTGCACGCCCAGGCCTCGGCCGGCATCGTGGCCGACAGCCAGCCCGAGCTGGAGTACCTGGAGACCGAGAACAAGCTCAAGGGCTCGATGGCGGCGGTGGAGCGCGCGGAAGGGAGGGGCCGGCCATGATCCTGATGATCGACAACTACGACAGCTTCACCTACAACCTGGTGCAGTACCTGATGGAGCTGGGCCAGCAGGTGGAGGTGGTGCGCAATGACAAGGCCAGCGTGCTTGAGCTGGCGGCCATGAAGCCCCAGGCCCTGGTGGTCTCGCCCGGCCCCTGCACCCCGGATGAGGCCGGCGTCAGCATGCAGGCCATCGCCCACTTCGCGGGCAAGATCCCGGTGCTGGGGGTCTGCCTGGGGCATCAGGCGCTGGGCCAGGTGTTTGGGGGCCAGGTGGTGCGCGCGGGCCGCCTCATGCACGGCAAGACCTCCCTCATCCATCACGATGGCCGCGGCCTCTACCGGGGCTTGCCCATGCCCTTTGAGGCCACCCGCTACCACAGCCTGCTGGTCAAGCGCGAGAGCCTGCCGCCCTCGCTGGAGGTCTCGGCCTGGACCGAGGAGGGCGAGATCATGGGCTTGCGCCACCGCGTGCTGCCCGATGTGGAGGGCGTTCAGTACCACCCGGAGTCCATCCTCACCACCTCGGGCAAGGATCTGCTGGCCAACTTCATCTCCTGGCAGCAGCTCAAGCGCCCGGCCCGGGCCCGCCATGCGCGCGCTTAGGCCGCTGCTGGCGCTGGCCCTGCTGCTGGGCATGGCCCTGGCAGCCAGCGCCGCGGTGCAGCCCCCCGATGCCCCCCAGGGCTTGAGCGTGTCTTTCCGCTTCGCCGGCGCCGGCTCCAAGCCCAGCCTGGACCTGGGCTGGGAGCCCTCCTTCCCCCGCTCCTACCTGCTGCTGGGCTACCGCATCATCCGGCGCGAGGGCGGCATCAGCGGCACGGCCACCACCCTGGGCTCCACGGACCGCGGCCCCTGGCAGGACACGCATTACAGCGACAGCGAGGCGCTGGACATGGGCAAGGCCTACGCCTACCAGGTGCAGGCCATTGATGCCAAGGGCAACAGCTCGGCCATGAGCGCGCCCTGCGCCTTTGACCTGGCCACCGTGCCCAGCGAGCTGGTGGCGCCCCTGCCGCCCCAGGGCCTCACCGCCCGCGCCGGCCGCAGCAGCCTCCGCCTGGCCTGGCAGCCTTCCGCCGGGAGGGCCTCCGCGCTCTCCGACTACCTGGTCTTCCGCGCCACCGGCGCCGCCGTGCCCCCCCAGCTCACCCGCCCGCTCACCATCACCGCCGCCCTTGAGGTGGATGACACCCCGCCGGCCCAGGCCCAGCCCTACACCTACGTGGTCTGCGCCCGCGACATCCAGGGACGCGTCTCCGGCGCCTCGCTCACCCTCACCACCGGCGCCACCGGCACCCTGCCCCCGGCGCCGCCCAGCAAGCTCACGGCCCAGGCCGGCGAGATCCGCGTGGACTTGAGCTGGCAGGCGGCTGTGCCCGGCACCGCCCCGGTGTCGGCCTACCTGCTCACCCGCTATGCCCCGGATGCCAAGCCCCATCAGTTCCTGCCCATCCCGGTCTCGGTCTCCAAGACCAGCTACAGCTTCGGCGACGGCGACCTGGATGCCAAGGTGCTCTACCGCTATTCCGTGCGCACCCAAGACCTGGAGGGCAACACCTCGGAGGCCGTGTATGTGGCGGCCTTCACCCTGCCCGAGCGCCTGGACAAGTCCAACGTCATCCTCATGCCCACCGCCTATTCCAGCGACCAGGAGCAGGACCTGGGCGCCAACCTGAACGTGGCCTTCTCCTACTTCATCGGCGCGCTCTATGAATCCTATGATGACCCGGTCAGCGAGCGCACCAAGGTCAACTTCTTCCAGCCCGTGCGCATCGGCACCTTCAGCATCGACGTGAAGGACTGCTTCTACCCTGACCACGCCCTGCTGCCCGGCCTGGCCGCCGGCTACTACACCATGGCGCTCATCAACACCAGCCAGCCCGCCTCGGGCTCGGCCCAGCAGGCCGGCGTCAGCTCCTCGGGCAACAGCCAGACCTTTGACACCATGGGCGCGGCCTATCTGGTGGGCAGCAAGCGCCTGGGAGACTGGGCCACCCTGCATGCCGGCGCCATGCTGGGCAACCTGGCCAACGATGTCACGGATGTCGCGCCCCAGGCCTGGGGCCCCACCCTGCGCCACATGCTGCCCGGCGACAACATCCCCGACCTCTTCCCCCAGCTCATCGACAGCGGGCTGAATGTCTCAGGCACCGCCTCGGCCACCACGCCCTACCTGGGCTATGTGGGCTTCCAGGCGCCCTTTGCCCTGCCGCTGGGCTTCGCCACCTGGCGCTCCGCCGTGCGCGCCGAGTTCATCACCCCCATCCCTGACGGCAAGGAGGCCTGGCTGCCCTGGATGGTGAACGTGCATTTCGACCACCTGCCGCTGTTCGGCTTTGAGTTCTCCTATTTCCACTTCTACCAGGGCTACCAGATCTTGGCCTTCTACCATTTCCACGACCTGAACTGGACCTTCTAGAGCCATGCATGCCGCCTTTGTGGTCGCAGACGACCTGACCGGGGCCAATGATTGCGCGGGCCGGCTGGCGCAGGCAGGGCTTACGGCCCGCGTGATGCTGTCTGGCCTGCCGCCCGAGGGCCCCTGGCCCCAGGCCCTGCTGCTCAACATCCAGAGCCGAGGCTTGGCGCCCCAAGCGGCCCTGGCCGCATCCCGCCAGGCCTGGCTGCGCTTGGGCGCGGCCCAGGCCCGCTTGCGCTACGCCAAGCTCGACTCCACGCTGCGCGGCAACCTGGCCGCCGAGGTGGAGGGCATGCTGGCCGGCACCGGCGCTGGCGAGGTGGCCTTTGTGCCCGCCTACCCTGCGCAAGGCCGCAGCATCCGCAAGGCAGAGCTCTGGGTGCATGGGAAGCGCTTGGACCAGAGCGAGTATGCGCGCGACCCCCTCAACCCGGCGCGCTGCCACCGCGTGGACAGGCTCTTTCCAGGCCTGGCCACGGCCCATGTCAGCTTGGCCGCGGTCAAAGCCGGGCCAGCGGCCCTCAAGGCCCGCCTGCTCAGCCTGCGCCGGGCCTGGCCCAGGCCCCGCGTCATCACCTTTGACTGCGCGAGCGACCGGCATCTGGCGATCATCGCCCAGGCCACCCTGCGGGCCGGCTTCACGGCCTGGGCCGGGGCCTCGGGCCTGCTGGCCGCCCTGGCCCGCGAGATCAAGGCGCCCGGCGCACGGGCCAAGGCCCTGCCAGAGCTGCCGCCTCGCCTGCTGGTGCTGGCGGGCACCTTGAGCGCCACCACGCGCGCCATGGTGGAGCGCGCGGAGGCCGGCCTGGGCTGGGGCCGCGGGCATCTCTTGCCATCAGACCTGCTCTCGCAAGAGCCGGACCCGGGCTTGCTGAAGGCCGCCGGCCTGGGCCTGCGCCGGCAGGGCGCCTTCATGGCCTTGAGCGCCGCTGAGCGCGAGTCCGTGCCCGCCTTCATCAAGCTGGGCCGGCGCCAGGGCTTGAGCGGGCCCGAGGCCGCCCGGGCCGCCATGCAGGCCATGGCGCGGCTGGGCGCCGGCTTGGCCGGCATCCCCCATGTGGCCCTGCTCACGGGCGGGGCCACGGCCGAGGCCTACCTGGCCGGGCGGGGCATCGCGAGCCTGGAGGTGCTGGCTGAGCTGGCGCCCGGCCTCCCCTTGGCGCGGGGCGTGGACCGCCGCGGCCGCGGCCAATGGCTCTTGAGCAAGCCCGGCGGCTTCGGGCAGGAGGGGCTCCTGATGGACCTGGCAAAGAGGCTCAAGACAGGGGGCGCGGCATGGCGGGCTTGACCTGCGGCAAGTGCCAGGCGCCCATGGCCCTGGCCGATGAGAGCTGCCTGGCCTGCGGGGCCCCGGCTGACAAGGGCCAGCAGGCCCTGGCCTGGCTGGAGCTTGGCCGCGGCCTGGAGCGCGGGGCTCAGCGCTCCAGCGACCCGGGCAAGGCCGCGGCCGAGGCCTTTGCCAAGGCGGTGGCCTTGGACCCGGCGCTGGACGCCGCCCACAACCTGCTCATCGCCAACCTCTGCCGCCGCGGCCAAGGGCTGGAGGCGGTGGCGCTCTACAAGGCCCTGGCGGCCGCCGAGCCCGAGCAGCCCCGCTGGCAGTCCTACCTGAAGACCGCCCGGCTGGGCGCTGAGTTCCAAGCCAACCCCGTGAAGGTGGCCATCCCCGAGGTGAGGATCAAGAAGGGCCTGCTGGGCCGCGGCATCGACTGGCTGCTGGCCCCCACGGCGCTCAATCTGGGCCTGGCCGGGGTGAGCGTGGTGCTGCCCCTGGGCCTGGGCATCTACCTCTTCTTTCAGCCGCAGGCCCCGTCTGCCGCGGCTCCGGCCGGCCCGCTCGACCCAGGGGCGATGCTGGGCCAGGTGGCTGCCGGCGCGGCCGAGCCCTGGCCCTGGCTCTTCTCGGCCCTGGCCAGCGGCGTGTGGCTGGCCCTGCTCTGGCTCAGGCGGCCCAAGCGATGAGCGCCGAGCGCGCCTATCTGCTGTCCGCGGTCTTCCCCCCGCGGGGGGAGGCCGAGGCCCTGGCCTCGCTGGCTGAGCTGGCGCGGCTGGCCGAGTCGGCTGGCGCCCTTGTGGCGGGCCAGGCCCTGCAGTTCCGCCGCGCCCCGGACCCGGCCCTGTACCTGGGCTCGGGCAAGGCCCGCGAATTGAAGGCGGCCCTGGCCGCGGCGGGCGCCAGCCTGGCGCTGGTGGATGACGAGCTGAAGCCCTCGCAGGCCCGCAACCTGGAGCGGGAGCTGGGTGCCCGCGTGGTGGACCGCACCCAGCTGATCCTCGACATCTTCGCCCAGCGCGCGCGCACGCGGGAGGGCAAGCTGCAGGTGGAGCTGGCCCAGCTGGAGTACCTGCTGCCGCGCCTGGTGGGCAGCTCCGAGGCCCTCTCGCGGCTGGGCGGCGGCATCGGCACCCGCGGCCCGGGCGAGACCAAGCTGGAGGCCGACCGCCGCCGCCTGCGCGACCGCATCGTGCAGCTGAAGCTCGAGATCGCCGAGGTGGCCCGCACCCGCGGCCTGCACCGCGCCGCGCGCCGCAGCCGCCAGGCCGTGAGCATCTCGCTGGTGGGCTACACCAACGCCGGCAAGAGCTCGCTCTTCAATGCCCTCACCGGGGCCGGGGTGCTGGTGCAGGACCGGCTCTTTGCCACGCTGGACCCCACCACCCGGCCCCTGCCCGGCTCGTCCGCCGGCCGCCCGGTTCTGCTCTCAGACACGGTGGGCTTCGTGCTCCGCCTGCCCCGTGCGCTGGTGGCGGCCTTTAGGGCCACGCTGCAGGAGGTGGCCGGCGCCGACCTGCTGCTGCACGTGGCCGATGCCGCCAGCCCCGAGCTGGCGTCCCAGGTGGCCACGGTGGAGCAGGTGCTGATGGATGTGCAGGCCGAGCTGGGCGTGGAGCCGCGGCCCGTGCTGCTGGCGCTCAACAAGGCCGACCTCTTGAGCGGGGCCAAGCAGCGCCGGCTGCTCAAGGAGCGGCCCGGGGCCCTGCTGGTGTCGGCCCGCGAGGGCCTGGGCCTGCCTGGGCTGGCCCAGGCGCTGGCGGCCCGCGCCGCCGGGGGCGGGCGCGAGGCCTGGCTCAGCCTGCCGGCCAGCCAGGCCTGGCTCTTGGAGAAGCATTTTGACAGCCTGCAGGTGCGTCGCCGGGCCTGGTCCGGCGGCATGCTGAAGGCCGAGGTCCTGCTGCTGCAGGAAGTGCCCGATCTGGAGCCTTACATGGCCAAGGCCCCGCGGGACAGGAGGCGCTGATGGAGCTCTTGAAGGTGGGCGTGGTGGGGGTGGGCAACCTGGGCCAGCACCATGCGCGGGTGTATTCCCAGCTGCCCGGCGTCAAGCTGGTGGGCGTGGCCGACCGCGATGCCGAGCGGGCGCGCGAGGTGGCGCGCAAGGTGGGCTGCGACCATTTCAGCGACCCCGAAGAGCTTCTGCACCTGGTCAAGGCCGCCAGCATCGTGGTGCCCACGGCCGGGCACTTCGCCCTGGCCGAGCGCTGCCTCAAGGCCGGCATCGCCTGCCTGCTGGAGAAGCCCATGACCGAGACCCTGGAGCAGGCCGACGCCCTGCTGGCCCTGGCAGAGCAATCGGGCGTGGCCCTGCAGGTGGGGCACATCGAGCGCTTCAACCCCGCCATCCAGGCGGTGGGCAAGCTCAAGGGCAAGCCCCTCTTCATCGAGGGCCACCGCCTGGGCCCCTACAGCCCGCGCGGCACCGCCACCGGCGTGGTGCTCGAGCTGATGATCCATGACCTGGACCTGGTGCTGGACATGGTGGGCGAGCCGCCGGAGAGCGTGGAGGCCCTGGGCGTGCCCATCCTCTCCAAGACCGAGGACATCGCCAACGTGCGCCTGCGCTTCAAGGGCGGCTGCGTGGCCAACCTGACCGCCAGCCGGGTCACCACCGAGAAGCAGCGCAAGATCCGCATCTTCACCCGCGAGGCCTACCTCTCCATCGATTTCCTGGCCAAGACGGTCAAGGTCTACCGGCTCAAGGAGGGCGCCGACCCCAGCCAGGCCGGCAGCCTGATCGGGCTCACCAAGATGGTGGCCATCGAGCGCCTGGCGATCCGCGATGAGGAGCAGCTGAAGCTGGAGCTGGCCAGCTTTGTGGAGGCCGTGCGCGAGGGCAAGCAGCCCCTGGTCTCGGGCCGCGAGGGCCGCGCCGCCCTGGCCCTGGGCCTTGAGGTGGAGTCGCAGATCCGCAAGGCCATCCACGAAAGGCTGGGATGAGCCAGGCCGGCCCCAAGATCCTCTTCTTGGCCGGCGAGGCCTCCGGCGACCACCATGCCGCCGCGCTGATCCGCGAGCTCAAGCGCCGCTCGCCCCGGGCGCTGTGCTTCGGCCTGGGCGGCCCGGCCATGGCCGCCGCGGGCCTGCGCCTGGACTATGACCTGGCCAGCCATTCGGTGATCGGCTTCGTGGAGGTGC
>CAYXCT010000009.1:0-21899 GCA_964463435.1 uncultured bacterium
GTGCCTATTATCATGCCGCCGGGGAAGGCGTAGCTCTCGAAGATCACCTGGTGGATGATGCCGGCCCCGGGCTTCCAGAAGCCGATGCCGAACTTGGCCGAGGCCGAGGCCAAGAAGTCATAGACCTCGCGGTTCACGTCCAGGGCCGAGGCCGTGTCCGCGCTGGAGCCCTGGTGGGCGATGATCAGGTGGTCGCAGTGCACGGTGCTGGGCACCGCCACTTGGGGTATGCGGGCCTGGGCGAACTGCAGGATGGCCATCTGGGCCGTGGCGTCCTGCATGGCCACGCGGTCAGGCCTCAGCTTGAGGAAGGCCTTGCCGCGCTCCAGCTCTGCGCCCTGCGCGTCATCCAGATGCCCAAAGACCACCTTCTCGGCCAGGGTGAGGGGCCTAGCCAGGCGCTTGCGGATGACCTCCAGGTTCTTGCGGCTGCGCGCGTAGGCGGCTTCAACGAGCTGGGGCGTGGTCTCTATGGCAGGCATGCTCTCTCTCCTTGTTGGCTTTGTTGGCATTGTCTTGAGCGTTTCTTATTTTGGAACGCGCGCAAAGCCTATGCAAGGGCTTTGTCGCGCCAATATTCGCGCCGGACTGCTGGCAAAAGGCCGCGGGCCTGGGTAGAATAGCTGAATCTTCCCACTGAGGACAGCATGCCCTTCAAAAGAGCCCACATCCTGGCCGCTGCCATCCTGGCCGCGGGAATGCTATCCCTCCTCAGCATCCCTATACGCGCGGATTGGCTGCTCTGGCTTGATGGGCCTGGCATGCGCAGCAACAGCCACGACCCCAAGTCGCCCATTTACAAGCCCCCCACCACGCGGACATCCACGCCGACCCCTTCTGTCACGCCCAGCATCACCCTGACCCCCACATTCTCATCCACATTCTCGTCCACGCCAAGCTCCACGCCATCACCAACCGCTTCTGTCACCTCCAGCATCACCCAAACCTTCTCTTTCAGCCCCACCCGCACCCCTAGCCCCACCTCATCGCCCACGCCCACCATCACGCCCCTGGTCTATTATGACGCCGAGGTGGCAGGCGCCTCCATCGCGGCCGGCAACCGCGAGATCAGCCAATACTGGGCCAGCGGCCAGGGCTCGGGCTTGTATGCCGAGACGGGCGCGGGCGGCCCGCATGGCGGCAGCTACTACCTCTCCTTGAGCATGGCGGCCGTGGACAGCACCATCCTTGAGGGCATCGGCAACACCAGCGGCTCTTGCAACGTCACCAGCTACAACGCGCTTTCCATTTGGCTGCGCTCGCCGGACGCCTGCTTCCCTCCGCTCATCATGCTGCATTCGCCCAGCCAGGACATGTCCGCCATGGTCACCTTCACGGCCTACACCGCGGCCGGGGCCATGCTGGTCGACCAGTGGCAGCAGGCCATCATCCCGCTTTCTGCCTTCAATGGCCCCAACATCAATGGCGTGGACTACAACCTGGCGGCCGAAGGCAACCTGATCGACGCCCTGGTGCTGGTGGCGCCCTTTGACAGCTATGTGGTGGACCAGAACCCGGCTGACTGGAGCTATGGCTATCCCACCTTCCCGCCCGATGCCATCTCTGCCGGCGCCTATGGCAGCGTGGACATGGATGATGTGGTCTTTGTCAACACCGCGGCCGGCGGCTTGCGTGCCTTCCCGGCCGGCTTTGAGCCCTTCACCAATGGCAATGGCATCACGGCCTGGAACACCCAATGGCAGGCCTGGTGTGACACCTCCTCTTGCATGAGCCCGGTCAGCTCCATCGTCTTCCCGGGAACGGATGGAAGCGGCAACCTGCTGGCGCCGGTGGACAGCCCGCCTTCCATCACCGGCGACACCATGGTGGCCTGCTACGCGGGCCACATCAGCGGCGTGCTGGGCGCGGCCAACGGCCTCACGCCCTGCTCGGCCACGGACCTGAGCCTAGCCTACATGATCGCGGGCTTCGACCCTTCGGGCGCGGCCGTGGACCTGGCCAGCCAGCTGGGCTTCACCCCCCAGGGCGTGAGCTTCTACATGGCCCAGGGCCCCAACACCAGCGGGGTGGATGTGGACCTCACCCTGGTGAAGCAGGCGGTGCAGAGCACGCCGGACGGGCCCTATGCCGACTACTTTCACCGGGTGACGGCCAGCCAGCTGGCGGGCGGCAACTGGGTGCATGTGACCGTGCCCTTCCCGGCCAGCGGGGTGGACGGCACGGACTGCGTCAATTCCTTTGGCCAGCCCAGCTTTGCCGCTGCCGATGGCGACAGCGTGGCCTGGGGCAGCGGCGACCTGCTCGGCATCCGCATAGGGCCAGACCCGGATGCGCGCGGCCTTCCCTTCGACATCTATATAGACGACATCACCTTCTATTGATAGCATTGCCGGGCCGCAGCCTTTTGGCAGGGTTGCGGCCCATTTTTTTGACAATCCATTCAGAGGTCTGCATGGGAGCATCCTTGAAGGGCCGCCGCATCCTCATCACCGGGGCCTCGCGCGGGGTGGGCTTTGAGAGCGCCAAGCTCTTCCTCAAAGAGGGGGCCCGTGTCATCGGCGCGGCGCGCGACGCACGCCGCCTGGCTGAGGCCGCGGAAAAGCTGAAGGGCCTGGGCGAATTCCACACCCTGGCCATAGACCTGGCCCAGCCCGGCTTTGAGAAGGACGCGGCCTCGGCCGTGGCCCGCCATTTTGAGGGCAAGCTGGACATCCTCTTCAACAACGCCGGCATCATGCCCGTGCATGAGACGCTGGAGAACGAGAAGCCCGGCGGCCTGGAGAAGACCCTGCAGGTGAACCTGGTGGCGGTGCACAACCTCACCCAGGCCCTGCTCCCCGCGCTGCTCAAGGGCGAGCAGCCGCGGATCATGAACACCAGCAGCGGGGCCGGCAACTTCAGCGCCGTGGCTGAGGCCAACATCGCGGTGTACCGCGTCAGCAAGTTCGCGCTCAACGGGCTCACCCTCAACTGGGCGGCTTGCCTGGCCGGCCGGGTGGCGGTGAACGCCTTTGACCCGGGCTGGGTCAAGACCGACCTGGGCGGCCCGCAGGCGCCCGGCACGCCGCAGGAATCAGCCCAAGGCGCGCTGGCCTTGGCCTGCCTGCCCTTTGAGGTGACGGGCAAGTTCTGGAAGGACGGCGCCCAGATCCCTTGGTAGGCTTTCTTCGGGCAGGGAATGCGCGTATAAAGGGGGGGAGGCTGAAGAGCCTTCCCCCCTATTTTTTGTGCAGCCCGACCTCACCCCATCCCCAACCGTGAAGCCCACGAAACAACACGCCCCCTTCCCCTCTCCACTGTGGAGAGGGGAAGGGGGATGTAGCTTGACGGTGCGCACGGCGGGGGATGGGGTGAGGTCAAGGAGGAGCCATGATCACAGAACAAGCCATGCTTGAAGCCGTGCGCCAGGCCAGGACCGTCGCCGTGGTGGGCGCCACGGATGGCAAGAAGCCGGGCCGGGCGAGCTATGAGATACCGGCCCAGCTGCAGCGCCGGGGCATGAAGCTCTACCCCATCAATCCCACGCTGAAAGAGGCCCTGGGCGAGCCCTGCCTGGCCAGCGTGGCTGAATTGCCGCTCAGGGTGGACATCTTGGATGTCTTCCGGCGGCCAGAAGCCATCCCAGCCCTGGCCGATGAGCTGCTGGCCCTGTTGCCAGAGAAGCGGCCCAAGCTGGTCTGGCTGCAGAGCGGCATCACCCACCCTGAGGCCGAGGCCAGGCTGGAGGCGGCCGGCTTTCAGGTGGTGAGCGATGCCTGCCTGGGCGTGGTAGCGGCCCGGGCCCGCTAATTGGGGCTTGCGCTCCATGGGCGCATGGGTTCAAATGAATTGTGGATGCTCCGCCCTGAGCGCAGTCAGGCCCCTTCCGGGCCGGGATACCCCAGGAGTGGGGCCCCTCCCGCTCCCTGCAGGGGCCTGCCTACCCTCAGGGCTGAGATCTTTTATCAGATTCTTGGAAATGCGATTCATCTAATCAGGCTAGGAGAAGACTTTGGAGATCAGTGCAGGTGAGCAGTTCACAGAGAAATTGTCGGGCAGCATGACCTCGGCCGCGGCCGTGGCCCCGCCGCCGCCCAACTCGCTTTCCATAATCCCCTTGGGGGGCATGGGCGAGATCGGCAAGAACCACTCCATCCTCCAGTACGACCAGGACGCCATCATCATCGACTGCGGGGTCAAGTTCCCCAACGATGTGGAGCAGCCGGGCATCGACCTCATCATCCCGGATTTCAGCTACGTGCTGGAGAGCCAGCAGCAGGTCAAGGCCCTCATCCTCACCCACGGGCATGAGGACCACATCGGTAGCCTGCCCTTCCTGCTGCGCTCCATCAACCCGCCCATCTACGGCTCGGCCTACACCCTGGGCCTGGTGCGCTCCAAGCTGGAGGAGCACAAGCTGCTCTCCAAGGCTGACCTGCGCATCGTGCACCCCGGCGACCGCATCCGCGTGGGCGCGCTGGTGGTGGACTTCTTCCATGTCTGCCACAGCATCCCTGACGGCCTGGGCCTGGCCATCCGCACCCCGGTGGGCACGGTGGTGCACAGCGGCGACTTCAAGTTCGACAGCACCCCGGTGGACGGCTTCAAGACCGATGCCGACTACCTGCGCCGGCTGGGCGAGGAGGGCGTGCTGGTGCTGCTCTCAGATTCCACCAACACCGAGCACAGCGGCGACACGCCCAGCGAGCGCGAGGTGCGGCCGGGGCTGGAGCAGGTCTTCAGCCTGGTGAAGAAGGGGCGCATCATCAGCACCAGCTTCGCCAGCAACGTGCACCGCTTCCAGCAGATCCTTGAGGTGGCCCACCAGTTCAAGCGCAAGGTGGCCACCATGGGGATGAGCATGACCTACAACATGGGCCTGGCCCATGAGCTGGGCTGCATTGAGGCGCCGCCCGACACCTGGGTCAGCTTTGACGAGCTCAAGGGCCTGCCGCCCGAGAAGAGCGTGCTGGTGTGCACCGGCAGCCAGGGCGAGCCCATGAGCGGGCTCTCGCTGATGGCCAGCGGCCAGCATTCGCACGTGCAGGTGCGGCCCGGTGACGCGCTCATCTACTGCGCCCGGGTCATCCCCGGCAACGAGCGCACGGTCAACAAGATGGTCAACGACTTCTACTACCGCGGGGCCCAGGTCTTCGCCGGCGGCCGGCACAAGGTGCACGTGTCGGGCCATGGCTATGCCGGCGACCAGCGCCGCCTGATGGAGCTCTTGCGGCCCCGCTACTTCATCCCCGTGCACGGCGAGATGCGCCACCAGGTGAGCCACAAGCAGCTGGCCATGGAGGCCGGCCTGAGCGCTGACCGCGTGTTCATGATGAACAACGGCGACCGCTGGGTGTTCGACGGCAAGCAGGCCCGCCTGCAGGGCATGGTGGCCGCCGGCGAGGTGATGGTGGACGGCAAGGGCGTGGGCGACATCGGCGACGTGGTGCTGCGCGACCGCAAGCACTTGAGCGAGGACGGCATGGTGCTGTGCGTGCTGGGGCTCACCCGCAAGGGCGAGATCGTGGCCGGGCCGGACATCATCAGCCGCGGCTTCGTCTATGAGCGCGAGAACGAGGATGTGCTGGAGGAGGCCCGCAACCGGGTGCGCGACAGCATCCAGGGCATGCAGACCCCGGACCACACCCCGGGCTGGGACGAGGTGCGCGCCATCGTCAGCCAGGCGCTCAAGCGCTATTTCAAGCAGAAGTTCGACCGCCGACCCATGATCCTGCCGGTGGTGATGGAGCTCTAGGCCAGCAGTCCCTTTTCCCCGCTCGTTAAAAAGGCCCGGCGATCGCCGGGCCTTTTTTGGCGCTTTTAGAAGCTGAAAACTTGCCGTATAATTCGCTTATTATGCTAGGTTCAATCTCAACGCCGGCAAAGGAGCCATTTTTGAAGCGCAAGACCCCCGCCAAAGCATCCCTTCGCAAGGCCGCCCGCCGCGGCTGGACCACCCGGGCCGTGGAAGCCGCCTTGGAGTTCACCCAAGAGCGCTCCAGCGAGCTGAAGGGCTTTCTGGCCTTCAGCGCCGCCGTGGTGCTGCTGCTCTCCCTCATCCCCAAAGACCCCAACCTGCTGGGCGTGGCGGGCCGCCTGCTCTTCCGCATGAGCTTTGGCGCCCTGGGCCTCACCGCCTACCTGCTGCCCTTTGGCCTGGGCGCTTGGGGCTTGGCCCGGCTGTTCAAGCTGCAGGTGATGGCGCCCACGGTCAAGCTGGCCGGCGGCCTGCTGGCCCTGCTGGCGCTGGACATCCTGCTGGGCCTGGCCCTGCCCCAGCCCATCAGCGCCCCCATCGCGCAGTCGCTCTATTGGGGCGGCATCTTGGGCCATGCCCTGGCCCAGGCCAGCGTGCATTACCTGGCTGCCACCGGCACCGTGCTCTTGAGCCTGGTGCTCTTGGGCGTGGCGCTCTTCTTGCTCGAGAAGGAAGGCTGGGTCAAGGCCCTGTTCCTGCACGCCTACCAGAACCTGCGCATCGCCGCCATCCGCTGGAGCGCCGGGCGCGGCGCCGCCAGCGGGGCGGCTGAGGAGGGGGCGCCGGCCCCCTCGCGGCGGTCCAAGGCCGCGGCGCGGGCCCGCCTTGCCGAGGAAGCCGATGCCCTGATCGCGGCGGATGAGCCGCCTGCGGCCAAGCCCAAGCGCAACAAGGCGGCCGCCATCGCGGCCGTGGATGAGGGGCTCGCCGCTGCCGAGGCCGAGGTGGACCAGGCAGACGCCACCTCCATGGAAGTGGACCGCCCGCTCTCGCCCGAGGAGCGCAGCCGCCTGGCCGAGGCCTTTTTCAAGAAGCGGGGCAGCATCAAGGTGAGCGCCGGCGGCCCGCGCGTCAACGAGCAGGCCAGCACCCAGGCCGTGACCGGCGATGTGGAATCCTCCCCCCAGGTGGCCTCCAGCTTCACCGACTACCAGTTCCCCACCATGGAGCTGCTGGCGCCCGCGCCCGAGGGCGCCAAGCCCAGGGCCGAGGGCTACCAGGAGACCAGCAGCGTGCTGGAGCGGGCCCTGGCCAGCTTCGGCGTGTCGGCCCGCGTGGTGGAGGTGTGCCCCGGCCCCTCGGTGACCCGCTATGAGCTGGCGCTGGCGCCGGGCGTGAAGATGGCGCGGGTGGTGAACCTGGCCGACGACATCGCGCTGGCCAGCAAGGTGGGCAGCGTGCGCATCGAGGGCCCCATCCAGGGCCGCGGCACCCTGGGCGTCGAGATCCCCAACCCCAAGAGCTACCCGGTCTTCATCAGCGAGCTCTTGGGCACCGAGGAGTTCACCAACGCCAAGCACAAGCTGGTCTTCTGCGTGGGCAAGGACATCGGCGGCAGCATGGTCTTCAGCAACTTAGCCGAGATGCCCCACCTGCTGGTGGCCGGCGCCACGGGCAGCGGCAAGAGCGTGATGATCAACGCCATCATCGTCAGCCTGCTCTACCGGGCGGCCCCGGACGAGGTCAAGCTCCTGATGGTGGACCCCAAGCGGGTGGAGCTGACGCCCTACGACAACATCCCCCACCTGATGCGGCCGGTCATCGCCAACCCCAAGGAGGCCGCCGGGGCCCTGCGCCTGCTGGTGCAGGAGATGGAGGAGCGCTACAAGCGCCTGGCCGCGGCCGGCGTGCGCAAGATCGACGAGTACAACGCCTGGGTGCTCGAGCGCGAGCAGGAGAAGCAGGCCCTGCCGCCCATCCCCTCCTCGCCTTCGCTCACGGCTTCGGCGGAGCCTGGCGGGGCCGAGCTGGAGGCCATCCCCAAGGACGGGCTAGAGGAGCAGCACCGGCGCATGCCCTACATCGTCTGCGTCATCGACGAGCTGGCCGACCTGATGATGGTCTCGGCCAACGAGGTGGAGAGCAGCATCTGCCGCCTGGCCCAGCTGGCCCGCGCGGTGGGCATCCACCTGGTCATCGCCACCCAGCGCCCCAGCGTGGACGTGGTGACCGGCCTCATCAAGAGCAACCTGCCCAGCCGCATCGCCTTCCAGGTGGCCAGCAAGATCGACTCGCGCACCATCCTGGACGGCAGCGGGGCCGAGGCCCTGCTCGGCAAGGGCGACATGCTCTACAGCCCCGGCAACCTCAACAAGGCCCTGCGCGTGCAGGGCTGCCTGGTCTCCAACGCCGAGGTGGAGAAGGTGGTGGCCCATGTCAAGCGGCAGGCCGCCCCGGTCTTTGACGAGCGCTTCACCAAGATCGACGTGCGCGAGGACAGCGGGGAAGGGGACGGCGAGGGCTTTGCCGGCGATGCCAGCGAGGACCCCTTGTATGAGGACGCGGTGCGGCACGTGCTGGCCGCCGGCCAGGCCAGCACCAGCGTGCTGCAGCGCCGCATGCGCATCGGCTACGGTCGCGCCGCCAACCTGCTGGATTTGATGGAGGGTGAGGGCATCATCGGCCCCAAGGACGGCAACCGGCCGCGCAAGGTGCTGCTGCGGCCCGAGGACTATAGCATCGAGCGGCCGCCCGAGGGCCTGGAGTGAGGCGCGGCCTGGCGCTGGCCGGCCTGCTGGCCCTGCTGCGGGCGGCTTGGGCGGCCCAGCCCGCGCCGCAGGCCACGCCCCTGCCCGCCACAGCCTCGCCTTCGCCGGCGGCTTCGGCGGGGCTGAGCGGCACAGCCCAGGCTTTGAGCCCCGCCGCGGAGGCGGAGCCGCCGGCGCGCTTCAAGGTGACGGCCCAGCAGGTGATGGCGCGCCTGCTCAAGGCCCAGGCCAGCCTGGCCGCCTTCAGCTGCGATGTGAGCCGCGAGGAGGTCCCGGAGGGCGCCGCGCCCCGGCTGTCGCAGGGCACGCTCAAGGTCAAGCCCGGCGGCCGCGCCCGCTTTGAGATCGCCAAGCCCAGCCCCCAGCTCTTGGTCTCTGACGGCAGCACCCTGTGGATGGCCCTGCCCGAGGCCCGCCAGGTCTTCCGCCAGGAGACCCGCAGCCTGCGCACCAGCGGCCAGTTTTTCCTAGATTTGACCAGTTCCATCCGCTACTATTCCAAGAACAGCCAGGCGCGCCTGCGCTCCGCCGGGCCGGGCTTCGACCCCCGCAGCACCGTGGCCCTGGAGCTCACGCCCAAGGACCCGGCCACCTGCGGCTTCGACAAGGTGGTGGTGTGGGTGGACCTGGGCCGCTGGGTCATCCTGCAGGGCGAGCTGACGGGCTCCGGCACCCTGGTGCGGGCCAAGTTCAGCCGCATCCACGCCTACAGCCTGGCGCAGGTGAAGGCCGACCCTTCCAAGCGCCTGCCCGACAAGCTCTTCCATTACCAGCCCCCCAAGGGCTGGGAGGTCTTCGATTCTCTGCTGCCCTGAGCCGCCGCTGCAAAACAGCTTGCCGCCCTGCGCGGCTCGGGCGTGAGGGCGCATGGCCAGCAAGCGAATGAGCAAAAAGAGCAATGAGAGCCGCCCGGCCGGGCCGGCCCAGCGCCTGGGGGCCCTGCTGCAGCAGGCCCGCCAAGCCGCGGGCCTGAGCCTGCAGTCCTTGAGCGACCAGACCAAGATACAGCCCCGCCTGCTGGAGGCCTTGGAGCGCGGGGATTTGCGCGACCTGCCCAGCCCGGCCCACGGCCGCGGCTTTGTGCGCAACGTGGCCCGGGCCTGCGGCGCGCCCGAGGCCCAGGCGCTGGCCCTATTCGATGAGAGCCTGGGGCTGCTGCGCGCCGCCGCCCTGCCGCAGCCCGTGGCTGCCCCTGTTCCCAAGGCTGCCGCCAAGCCGGCCGAGGCCAAGGCGCGCAGCAAGCAGCCCCGGCCGGATGCGGGGGCCGGGTTCTGGCGCCTGGCCGCCTTTGCGGCTGTGGGCGTGCTGCTGCTGGTGGCCCTGCTGAGCCTGACCTGGGCGCATAGGCCAGCGGCTCCCTCCGCTGCCAGGGCCGTTGACGCCGCCAGGGCTCTGCCGGGCAAGCCTGAGGGCGGGCCGGATGCCGCCCCAGCACCCGCTGTTGCCAAGGCTGCCAAGCCGGAGGGCGGGCAAGCCCAGGACAGCGAGGAGCTGGTGCTCAGGGCCAAGAAGGCCACCTGGGCCTCGCTGCTGCTGGATGGCCAGGCCCTGCCGCTGGTGGCCCTGGCCCACGGCGAGAAGCGGCATTTTCAGGTGCAGGCCCGGGCCGTGCTGCTGCTGGGCGATGCCAGCGCGGTGCGGCTGTGGTGGCGCGGGGAGAACCTGGGCTACCTGGGCGCCAAGCCCGGCCCCTTGAATGGGCTGGTCTTCGAGCGCGGCATGAAGTGGCACAAGGATTCCGCGCAGGACCTGCCCCAGCCCGAGGGGGCGCCTGTGCCCGAGGCGGCGGATGACTCCGCCAGCGCAGCCTCTGACGGGGCTCTGGGAGATTAGATGGCCCAAGAATTCTCTTTTGACGCGGTCAGCAAGCCCGACCCGCAAGAAGTGGACAACGCGGTCAACCAGGCCCTCAAGGAGCTGGCCACCCGCTTCGATTTCCGCGGCAGCACCGCCACCTTGAGCCTGGACAAGGCCAAGAAGGAGATCCTGCTGACGGGCGAGAGCGAGAACCGCCTGGCCTCGCTCATGGACATCCTGCGGGCCAAGCTCATCAAGCGCGGCATCTCGCCCAAGGCCGTGGAGGCCAAGGACCCTGAGCCGGCCGGCGGCTCCACCTGGAAGCAGACCCTCAAGCTGGTGGAGGGCATCCCCCAGGACAAGGCCAAGCGCCTGGTGGCGCTGCTCAAGGAGAGCAAGATCAAGGTGCAGGCCTCCATCCAGGGCGACCAGCTGCGGGTGAGCGGCAAGAGCAAGGATGACCTGCAGGAAGCCATGGCCAAGATCAGCGCCGCCGACATCGGCTTGGATGTCACCTTCACCAATTTCAAGTGAGCTGCCCCAGCAACCTGACCTCAGCCGGAGGAACCATGATCCGCCGTACCCTGCTCGCCGCGCTGCTCTTCGCGCTGCTGCCCTTGTCGGCCTTAAGCCTGCCCGCGCACCCGGTTGTGCTCAAGGGCCTGGGCTACCGAACCTGGATGGCCCCTGCCGATGCCAAGGCCTGGCAGATGGAGCGCCTGCTCTATGAGCTGCGGCAGAAGGATGAGGCCCTGCGCACCCGGGCGCTGGAGCAGCTGGGCTTTGAGCGCACCCGGGTGGGCCGCAGCCTGATGTGGCGCGCCTGGGCCGAGCCCATCAAGGTGGACCAGTCTTGGCTGGGCTTCGAGCGCCGCACCCTGGCCGTGCTCACCGCGCCCTACCAGGGCGGCCTGCAGAATGTGATGGTCATCTTCACCCGCGAGGGCAATGACCAGCAATACTGGAAGCCCTGGCAGATCTTTGAGTTCGACACCGACCCGGCCCAGGGCCTGCAGGTGAGCACTCCCGACATCCTGAGCGAGGGCATCCATCAGCTGGCGGTGCGCCACCAGGTGAAGGACGACATCTACGGCAACAAGGAAGTGGTCACCATCTTCAAGGATGACGAGCGCGGCGGCGAGCGCCAGATGCTGCCGGTGTGGCAGGAGACGGTGGAGGCCTTCCGCAGCGGCAAGTTCGAGGGCGACCCCCAGTGGCTGAGCGCCACCCTGGAGTATGGCGGCCAGCACATCACCCGCAAGGTGACCAGCAAGCACTATGACTACACCCTGCGGGCCGAGGATGTGCGCTACCTGGAGGCGCCCTACGACAAGCCCAAGCGCGTGGACCACTACACCGAGCGCTTCAGCTACAACCCGGCGGACTTCAGCTTCTATGACAGCCTCACCGAGCTGGAGAAGCTGGTGCGGTCCAAGAGCGCGGACCTGCGCGTGCAGGCCGCCCGCCGGCTGGGCTCGCTCTTGTCCACCACCCATCCCCAGCTCGAGAAGGCCATGCTCGCGGACAAGGACGCCAAGGTGCGCATCGAGGCGGCGCTGGCCATCGCCAGCATCGCCGACCCCGCGGCCCTGCCCTCGGTGCGCAAGGGACTGGCCAACACCGAGGAGGATGACACGGTGAAGGAGGCGCTGGAGAAGGCCCAGGCCGTGCTGGAGCCGCTGGCCGCGGCCCAGCCCGCCGCAGAGCCCGCGCCTGCCGCCCGGCCCAAGATGAAGAAGGCCGCCCGCCGCCTGCCGCTCATCCAGGCCGAGGACTCCCCCAAGGTCAACTCGCGCGAATAGCCGCCAGCGAGGACGCTGGAGCATCGGTCCAAGCCCCTGCCGGGGCTTGGGCTGTTTAAGGACCCGAACATGCCCTACACGGTGGGACTCATCAGCCTGGGCTGCCCCAAGAACCTGGTCGATTCCGAGGTGATGCTGGGCCTGCTGACCGGCGGCCGGGGCGGCTTTGAGCTGACCACCGACCCGGCCCAGGCCGACCTGCTGGTGGTCAACACCTGCGGCTTCATCGACAAGGCGCGCCGCGAATCGGTGGACGCCATCCTTGACATGGCCCGCTACAAGCGCGAGGGCCGCTGCAAGGCCCTGGTGGTCTCGGGCTGCCTGGTGCAGGCCCACGCCGAGGCCCTGCGCAAGGAGGTCCCCGAGATCGACGGCTTCCTGGGCTCGGCGGACTACCCGGACGTGCGGGCGGTGGCCGACCGCCTGATGCGCCGCCGCAGCGCCGCCGCCCCGCTGATGCAGGTGCGCCAGCCCGCCTACCTCTACGACGGCGAGCTGCCCCGCCTGCTGGCCACCCCGGGCTACAGCGCCTACCTGAAGGTGAGCGAGGGCTGCGACCACGCCTGCGCCTTCTGCGCCATCCCCAGCCTGCGCGGCCGCCTGCGCAGCCGCAGCGTGGAATCTTGCGTGGAGGAGGCGGGGGCCCTGGCCGCGCGCGGGGTCAAGGAGCTGATCGTCATCTCGCAGGACACCAGCGAGTACGGCCGCGACCGCTACGGCGAGCCGCGCCTGCGCCAGCTCATCGAGGGCCTGGGCCGCGTGCCTGGCCTGGCCTGGGTGCGCCTGCAGTACCTCTTTCCGGCCTTCTTGGATGACGCCCTGCTCCAGGCCTGGGCGGCCGCGCCCAGCCTCTGCCGCTATGTGGACCTGCCCCTGCAGCACGCCGATGACGGCATGCTCAAGGCCATGCGCCGGCCCGGCACGCGCGAGGGCAACCTGCGCCTGCTGGAGCGCCTGGCCCAGGCCCTGCCCGGCGCGGCGCTCCGCAGCAGCTTCATCGTGGGCTACCCCGGGGAGAGCGAGGCGGCCTTCAAGCGCCTGCTCGCCTTCTTCCGCGAGGCGCCCCTGGACCGCATCGGCATCTTCGCCTTCTCGCCCGAGGAGGGCACGCCAGCCGCCCGCCTGCCCGGGCAGCTGCCCGCCCGCGAGCGGGAGGCCCGCCGCAAGGAGGCCATGGCCGCCGCGGCCCGCGCCTCGCGCCGCCGCCTGGCCCGCCGCTGCGGCCAGACCCTGGCGGTGCTGGTGACCGGCCAGGCGCCCGCGCCCCCAGCCAGGGCCAAGGCCCCGGCATTGCTGGCGGGCCGCACCCAGTACGATGCGCCTGAGATCGACGGCCTGGCCTATTTCAGCCCCCTGCCGGGCCGCGCGCCCGTGGCCGGGGATATGGTGCAGGTGCGCATCAGCTCCAGCGACGAGCATGACCTCTACGGGGAGCAAGTGGCATGAGCCAGCCGGAACCCAGCTTGGAAGCCCAGCCTGAGGAGCAGCCACCCCTGCTCCGCGGCCCGCGCTGGCCCAAATGGGCCAAGATCAACCTGCCCAACCAGCTCACTTTGCTCCGCATGGCGCTGGTGCCGGTCTTCATCGTGCTCTTCTTGAGCGACAACCTGGCCGCCCAGTGGGCCTCGCTGGTGGTCTTTCTGGCGGCCAGCATCACCGATTATTTTGACGGCGCCATCGCGCGCAAGCGGGGGCTGGTCACCAATTTCGGCAAGATCATGGACCCGCTGGCCGACAAGCTCTTGATGACCACGGCCCTGGTCTGCCTGGTGCAGGTGGGCATGGTGCCGGGCTGGATGGTGGTGGTGATCCTGTGGCGCGAGCTGGCGGTCACCGGGCTGCGCACCCTGGCGGCCACCCACCGCATGGTCATGCAGGCCAGCATCTGGGGCAAGATCAAGACCGTGGCCCAGATGGTGGCGGTGGTGGTGTGCCTCATCCTCATCGTGGTGCAGAACACGCTCAACGCGGTCTCGGCCACCTGGCTCACCACCCTGCAGGGCTGGGGCCGCGGCGGCTCCCTGATGGCGCTGATGCTGGACAGCAACCTGCTGCCCTACTGGCTGATGTTCGTGGCCGCGGTGGGCTCGCTCTATTCCGGCTTCAAGTACTTCTGGGACAACTGGGAGATGATCTGCAAGGAGCTGGAGGACGCATGAGCATCACTGACCGCGCCGCCCTGGCCCTGGCCAGCTGGTTCGGCGCCGGCTATTTCCCCATTGCCAGCGGCACCTTTGCCACGGCCCTGGCCCTGCCCCTGCCCTGGGCCGCCTGGGTGCTGGCCGGCCGCGGCGCCGCTGGCTGGGCCTGGCCCAGCCTGGCCCTGGCCCTGTTGCTGACCCTGCCGGGTGTGGCCGCTGCCAGCGCCGCCGAGCGCATCACGGGCGAGCACGACAGCCACAAGATCGTGGTGGATGAGGTGGTGGGGACGCTGCTCACGCTGGGCTTCTTGCCCTGGGCGGCCTTCGGCCATTGGGGCCCCTATCTGTGGGCCTTCATCCTCTTTCGCGCCCTGGATGTGGCCAAGCCCGGGCTCATCGACACCGCCCAGCTGCTGCCGCGCGGCTGGGGCGTGATGGCGGATGACTTCTTGGCGGGCCTGGTGGGCGGCGGCCTGCTGGCCCTGCTCTGGCGCTGGCTGCCCGGCCTGGCCCTGCTGGGGCTGAAGTGAGCCTGAGCCTGCATGTGGGCATCGACGCGCGCACCCTGGGGCGGCGCGGGGTGGGCCGCTACCTGAAGAACCTGGTGGCTTCCCTGGCGGCCGAGGCCCCGGGCTGGCGCTTCACCCTGTTCCTGGGCCCCAAGAGCGACCGCGCGGCGCTGCCGGCCGCGGCCAACGTGGCCGCGGTGAGCCTGGCGGGCCACCCGGCCTGGCTGGAGCAGCGGGCCATCCCTTGCCGCGCCCGGGCCCTGGGCTGCGACCTGCTGCATGCGCCGGACAACACCGGCCCCTTGGCGGCCGGGCTGCCGCTGGTGCTGACCCTGCATGACACGCTCTGGATGCGCCCGCTGTGCGAGGCGGTGGCCCGGCCCACCTTGAGCCAGCGCCTGCAGGACCGCTACCGCAAGCTGGTGGCCCCGGCGGCCGCGCGGCGGGCCCGCCGGGTGCTCACGGTCTCTGAATTCTCGCGCCAGGACATCCTGGCGCGCCTGGGCCTGGCCCCGGGCCGGGTGCTGGCCGCGCCGCTGGGCGCCGACCCGGTCTTCAGCCAGCGGCTGGCCGCCCGGCAGGCCGAGGGCCTGCGCCGAAAGCTGGGCGTGCAGGGGACTTACATCCTGGCCCAGGGCGCCTCGGACACCCGCAAGAACGCCGACCGCCTCATCCAGGCCCTGGGGCTGGCCTCGCGCGCGAGCCGCCGGCTGGCCAAGGCCAGCCTGGTGCTCACCTCGCTCAGGCCCGGCGAGATGGAGACCACCCGCTACCCCCAGAGCATCCGCGAAGCCGGCCTCACGGGCCGCGTGCTCTCGGTGGGCTATGTGGATGACGCCGAGCTCAAGGCCCTCTACCAGGGCGCGCTGGCCTTCGCCTTCCCGTCCCTGGCGGAGGGCTTCGGCCTGCCGGTGCTGGAGGCCTTCAGCCTGGGCTGCCCGGTGCTGGCCTCGGACCGAGGCTCGCTGCCCGAGGTGGCGGGCCGGGCCGGCTTGGTGGTGGATGCCGAGGATGCCGGAGCCATCGCCCGCGGCTTGCAGGCGCTGGCTGAGCCCAGGGAGCGCGCGCGGCGCGCGGCGCTGGGCCGCGCCCGCCTGGCGCGCTTCAGCTGGCGCGCCTGCGCCCGCGCCACCCTGCGGGCCTACCAGCAGGCATTGCAGAGCAGCTAGCAGCGGATGCGGCCCGGAGCGGGCCGCCCGGAAGGCCCCGCGCAACCCACGCGCCGTGAACCCCGCCAGGCCCGGAAGGGAGCAACGGTAAGCGGAAGCAGGTGTGTTGCGGTGCGCCGGCCGGGCGGCCCGCCCCGCGCCGCCTCATTCAAGGAGCATCATGGCCTACCTCGTCCTTGCCCGCAAATGGCGGCCCAAGACCTTTGAAGAAGTGGTGGGGCAGGCGCATGTGACGCGCACCCTGCAGAATGCCATCGCCTCCGGCCGCGTGGGGCATGGCTACCTCTTCACCGGCCCGCGCGGGGTGGGCAAGACCACCTCGGCGCGCATCCTGGCCAAGTCCCTCAACTGCGCCAAGGGCCCCACCCCCCACCCCTGCGGCGAATGCCCCAGCTGCATCGAGATCAGCGGCCCGGGCAGCGTGGATGTCATCGAGATCGACGGCGCCAGCAACAACAGCGTGGACGACATCCGCGAGCTGCGCGACAAGGTGGCCTACGGCGGCGTGCGCGACCGGCACAAGGTCTACATCATCGACGAAGTGCACATGCTCTCGCAGGCCGCCTTCAACGCCCTGCTCAAGACCCTGGAAGAGCCGCCCTCGCACGTGGTCTTCATCCTGGCCACCACCGAGGTGCAGAAGATCCCGGCCACCATCCTCTCGCGCACCCAGCGCTTCGACTTCCGCCGCATCCCGGTGCGGGAGATGGCCGCCCATCTCAAATCCATCCTGGACGCGGAGGGCGTGGGCAGCACGCCCGAGGCCCTGGCCCTGGTGGCGCGGGCCGGCGGCGGCAGCCTGCGCGATGCCCAGACTCTGCTGGACCAGGTGATCAGCTATTGCGGGCTGGGGCCGGATGGCCTGCCCGCGCCGGTGAGCGCCGAGGCGGTGCTGCAGGTGCTGGGCGGCGTGGAGGAGGGCCAGGCCCTGGCGGCCCTGCAGGCGGCCATGGAAGGCCGCCTGGGCGATGCCTTCATCTGGGTGCAGGGCCTGTACGCCCGCGGGGCGGACCTGAAGGTGGCGCTGGGCACGCTCTCGGACCTCTTGCGCAGCCTGTTCCTGGCGCGCACCCTGGCTCCTGAAGCCCTGGCCGCCTCCAGCGACCTGATGCCCGAGACCCTGCAGGCCCTCTCCCGGCTGGCCAAGGGCCTGGGCCCGGCGCGGGCCGCCTCGCTGCTCAAGGCCGCGGGCGAGGCCGAGAGCCAGTTGCGCTTCGCCTCCAACCAGCGGCTGGTGCTGGAGGGCTTCTTCATGAAAGCCGCCCCATCCGCGCCCACGGCCAGCCTGGGAGAGCTCTTTGACCGGCTGGCCCTGATGGAGGAGCGCCTGAAGTCCCCGCTGGCTTCAGCCGCGCCGGCCGCGGCCAAAGCCGAGCCCGGCCCTGCGCCTGCCCCGGCTCCGGCCGCAGCCCCGGCTTCAGCTCCGGTGGCGGCTGCGGCGGCCAGCGCCAGCGCGGCTCCGGCGCCCGGCCGCGAGGCGGGCAGCCCTGAGCCCCTGGTGCAGGATCTGGAGGAGGCCCCGCAGGCCGCCAAGGCCGCCTGGGGCCTGGAGGCGGTGCGCGCGGGCTGGGAGAAGGTGGCGGACAAGGCTTCGGCGGCCTCGGCGGTGCTGGGCACCAGCGTGAGGGACGTGGAGATCAGCTCCTTGGAGGGAGCCCTGCTCACCCTGACCGTGCGCAATGCCTTCCAGCGCGAGACCCTGGACGACGCCGGGCACCGCCGCGTGCTGCGCGAGGTGCTCAAGGCCTGCTTCGGCCGCGAGCTGGACCTGAAGGTGCTGCTGGCCGCCCCCAAGCTGGCGCCCAAGCTGGCTGGGCGCGGGCAGGGGCCCAGCGAAGCCGAGGTGCGCGAGGTGCTGGCCCGCGACCCGGCGGTGGCCCGCGTGCGCGAGCTCTTTGAGGCTGAGATCGTCGACATCCGCAAGACCAACCCCTGAACATGGAGCGAACATGAACTTTGGCGGCATGGGCAACATGCTCAAGCAGGCCCAGCAGATGCAGGCGCGCATGGCCAAGCTGAAGGAGGAGCTGGCCGGGCGCACCTGCGAGGCCAGCGCCGGCGGCGGCGCGGTCATCGCGGTGGCCAGCGGCGACCTGCAGGTGAAGAGCATCACCATCGACCCCGAGCTGGCCAAGTCGGGCGACGCGGCCATGCTGCAAGACCTGGTGCTGGCGGCGGTCAACCAGGCGCTGGCCAAGGCCCAGGACCTGGCCGCCGCTGAGATGGCCAAGGTCACCGGCGGCTTCAAGCTGCCCTTCTGAGCCGGCCATGCCCGCCTATCCCCCCGCCTTCCAGGCCCTGGTGGAGGAGCTGGCCAGCCTGCCCGGGGTCGGCTCCAAGACCGCCCAGCGCCTGGCCTTCCACCTGCTGAAGGCCGGGGCGGAGCGCGCGGCCTCCTTCTCGAGCGCGGTGGCCGGTTTGCACCAGAAGGTGCGCACCTGCCCCCGCTGCTCCAACCTCTGCGAGGGCGAGCTGTGCGGCATCTGCGGCGACAGCAGCCGCGACACGGGCCTGCTCTGCGTGGTGGAGGAGCCGCAAGACCTGGCCGCGCTGGAGCGCACGGGCGAGTACAAGGGGCTCTATCACCTGCTCTTGGGCTCGCTCTCCCCGCTCTCCGGCGTGGGGCCCGAGGACCTCAAGGTGCGCTCCCTGCTGGAGCGCCTGGGCACCGAGAAGATCCGCGAGGTCATCCTGGCCACCAACACCGACGTGGAGGGCGAGGCCACGGCGCTCTACCTGCTGCGCCTGATCAAGCCAGCCGGCTTCAAGGTCTCGCGCCTGGCCATGGGCATGCCCATGGGCGGCGACCTGGAATACCTGGACGATGTCACCCTGGCCCGGGCCCTGCAGGGCCGCCGTGAGCTCTAGGCATGGGACTTAAGCGCTTTTGACACGGGAACGAACATGGCCAGCCCGGCCATTGTTTATACTCTAAGTGGGCCCTGAGCAGGATGCTGCGCGGCCCCTCGCTTGGAGTGTGAACCATGGACCGGACAATGCGACAGCTGGCGATCCTGCTCCTCTTGGCCCTGCTCCCGCCCCTTTTGCGGGCGCAGAATTCCACCTATTGCCTGAGCATCAGCTACGCCTCGGTGCCCAGCCTGGTGAATGACCGCAAGCTGACCTTGAACGTGGCTGTGGGCGCCTGCTCGGGGGTCTCGGTGACCGCGGATGGCGCCTGGATCCCCTCCAGCTACTCCTCATCGACGCAGGCCGCCTCCTTCAGCACCAGCGGCACCGCCATCACCATCCTCGCGCTGAATGCGACCGCGGCCGGCACCGGAGCGGCCAGCAAGGCCTCGCTCTACAACAACTTTCATTGGGCCTATTCGCAGACCTTTGATGACACGCGGCAGAGCCAGTATGACTATGCCAAGCCCATCCTCGACGCCCTGGGCTGGAAGGCCGGCATCGCCGCGGTAGGCTCTTGGATAGAGAGCGGCAACAGCTACTACATGACCTGGGCTGAGGTGCAGGCCTTGAGGGCTGACGGATGGCAGGTCTACAACCACACCTGGGACCATCCCGACCCGGTGGCTTGCGCCAACTTCCCCACCGAGTTCGGCCAGAACCAGACCGCCTTCCTCACTGAATTGCCGGGCTACCACGTCAGCCACGTGGTCTATCCCTATGAGGTCTCCACCGCCTCCTGCTCCGGCTGGCCGCCCAATTACATCATCTCTGGCGAGCTGGGTGGCAGCGGCTACACCCATGTGGACACCGTGCTGGGCCAGGATTACACCGTGCCCCGCAACGGCTTGTATGGCACGGACCCCACCAACATAGAGACTGTCTCTGCCCAGGCCGCGGCCGACTCCCGGCCTTCTTGGGTGGTCTGCATCACGCATAGCGTCACCCAGGGCAGCGGCGCGGCCGCAGACGCCTACTCCACCAACCAGAACGCTTTGAACACGCTCTACTCGTATCTGGGCAGCAATTTCGGCGCCGCCGGCAACAAGAGCATGTGGTTCGCGCCCTCCGGCGAGGTGATGGACTACCTCTTCACCCGTGACAACGCGGTGGTGAGCACCTGCGTGGCTGCCACGCCAACGCCCAGCCCCAAGCTGACCGCTTCACCATCGCCTTCGTCCACCGCAGAGCCGAGCAGCACGCGCTCCATCACCCCCAGCTCTACCCCCACTGCCACCTCAACGCGCACCGCCACGCCCAGCGCCTCAGCCACGCCCTCGGCCACGGCAGAGCCCAGCGCCACCAGCTCCAGCACGCCCAGCAGCACCGCCACGCCCACGACTTCAGCCACGGAGGCGCAGAGCACGCCCTCGGCCACGGCAGAGGCCAGCGCAACCCGCTCCAGCACAGCCACCAGCACTTGCTCGGGGACTGCCAGCCCCAGCGCCACTGCCACCTCCAGCGCCTCGGCCTCGCCCACCCCTTTGTCCACGGCTTCGGCGGCGCAGAGCACGCCATCCGCCACGGCAAAGCAGAGCTCAACTGCCACCAGCACTGCCTCGAGCAGCGCCACGCCCTCTATGAGCGCCAGTCCCACGGCTTCGCAGACCCTGTCAGCCAGCCCCAGCTTCAGCGCCACAGCCATGGCCAGCAGCTCGGCTTCGGCCACGCCCACGCCTTCAGATACGGCGGAGCCCAGCGCCACGCGCGCTAGCACAGCCACAAGCTCGCCCAGCCCCACGCTGACCTTGACCGCCTCGCCTTCGCTCACGGCCACGGCAAGGCCCAGCGCCACGGCATCACCCACAAGCAGCCCAAGCCCTGTTCGCAGCTCGGGCTCTTTGCAGATCTTGCGGGCCCTGCCAGGGCCTGACCCGAATCCCCAGCAGGTGTGGATAGAGCTGAGCGGAGAAGCGGACTTGGTGACCCTTCGCATCTGGAGCGCAGCTTATGTGCTGGTGGCTTCCACCCAGGCCGGGCCTGAGCCGCGGGGCTGGTCAGCGCTGGCCTTGCCTGCCGGGTTCAGCAGCCGCGCGGCCAATGGCGTGTATTTCATCACCGTGGAGGCGGAGCGCCAGGGCCAAGTGGCCAGGACAAAGCCCTTGAAATGCTTGATCCTTCACTGAGCGTGCCGCATCGAGAAAACCGGATAAATATTGGCATAAGGCGAGGACAAGCTAGGGCCTTTGCTGGCCTGAAGATATAATGGCCCAGAGCTCTTTCTGAGGCCCTGCATGCGTCCAAGAAGCCCACAATCCATCTGTCTGGCCTTCGCCCTTCTATTTCTGGGGGCGGGCCCACGCTTGAGCGCAGCCACTTTCACCATCAATGCGTTCTCAGGCAATCACGCCATCCCTGACCAAGTCTATGGCGGCAACGAGGATTACGGACCCAACCAGGCCACTGTTGCCAGCACTGGCGCGCCGGGCAGCCATGACACCATCTACAACGCGCCCTACATGCGCCTGGGCGGCAACCGGCTCTCCACCTACAATTGGGAGATCAACACTGACAATGCCGGCGCGGATTACGGGCCGGACATGAGCGACTTTGCCATGCTCTATTGGGTGGGCCTGCCGCAGAACACCAGCCAGGCGCCGGCCTCGGCGGCCACCACGCGCTACGACCAATGGCGCAGCCTCAGCAAGTCGGTGCTGGCCACCATCCAGATGCTGGGCTATGTGGCCGCGGATGGCAGCGGGGTGGTCACCAACGCGCAGATCGCCCCCTCCTCGCGCTGGGATTCGGTGCTGCCGGTGAAGGGCTCAGCCTTCAGCTTGAGCCCCAACACCAGCGATGGCACGGTCTACATGGATGAGTACGTCAACTACCTGGTCAACAAGTATGGCAAGGCCTCGGCCGGCGGCATCAAGTACTACGACCTCGACAATGAGCCGGGCCTGTGGAGCACCACCCACCCCTATTCCCATCCCAGCGCCGCCACCTACGCCGAGCTGGCCGCCAAGAGCACCACCACGGCCAAGGCCATCTTGAGCGTGGACAATAGCGCCCAGATCCTGGGCCCGGCCTTCTATGGCTGGGCAGACATCACCACCCTGAACGGGGCGCCTGATGCCTCCAGCTACGGCAGCTACAAGTGGTGCGTGGATTTCTACCTGGACCAGATGGCCAAGGCCTCGAGCAGCGCGGGCACCCGGCTGCTGC
>CAYXCT010000010.1:0-21771 GCA_964463435.1 uncultured bacterium
ACAGCGCCTATGGCATCAAGGGCGGCTTGAGCCTGGCCAACGACCGCACCTCAAACGACATCTACACCCGCATCGACCAGGCCTTTGTGGACAAGAGCTACTTTGATGGCATGCTGGAGGCCAAACTGGGCCGCTTCTACACCCCCATCGGCTACGAGGCAGTGCCGGCCTACAAGAACGCCAATGAGACCAGCTCCCTGCTCTTCAATATCGAGCCCACCACCCACGATGGCCTCATCCTCACCTACAACCCCACCAAGAGCATGAGCGTCAGCGGCTTTGTGGCCAACAACGAGGGATATTTCGAGCTGTATAGCGATAATCCCTACCACGAGGTTTACATTGATACAAATGCAAACTACACCAAAGATTACGGCGCACAAGCCACCTATGCCCTGGGCAGCCTGAACCTGGCCTTGAACTACCTCTACAGCGACATCAGCGCTGGCGGCGACTTGTATGATTCCAGCCATGGCTGGATGGATCATATGTACATGGATTCGCACCTCATCAATGCGGTTGCCACCTACAAGCTCAATGACAGCCTAAGCTTTGGCGCTGAGTACCTCTACAAGACCAACCTGCTGAGCTTTGACCAGACCTATAACCCTGGCGCGAAGTCCATGAGCTTCAAGACCAATGGCTACTCGCTCTACACCAGCTATACCCTGGGCAACCTCTCCATCAACCCCCGCTTCACCCAGATGTTCGACCCTGACCAGGTTTACCTGGTCGACGGCAATGGCTACAACTTTTCCAGCATCAAGCAAGAAGAGCAGTACACCCTCACCTTCAAGTATCCCTTTGGCAGCCTGGTCCCCTACCTGGAAGGCAATGTCTTCCAGACAGACAGCCACACCGCCTTCTCCAACGGCGGCAATGTTCAGGGCCCGGTTGGCATCACCAGCAAGGTCTTGGCTGGAGCCAGCTACCAGTTCTAAGCACAGCACAGAGCCCTGGGCCTCACAGCCCAGGGCTTTTTTCTTTAACTGCTCAGGGGGGTAAATGAAGGCTTTCAATCTCTCGCTCTTGGCCCTGGCCGCTGCCGGCTTTGCCATCCAGGGCATGGCTGCGGACGATGCCAAGTCCACGGTCAGCTTGGGCTATTCCGGCTACATCGACACCAACTACAACGAGGATATCAACGCCAAGAATGGCGGCTTTGCCATCAACCAGTTTGGCATCAACATCAATGCCGCGGACAGCGCCACTGGCATCAAGGGCGAGCTGAGCGTGGTCAACGACAGCACTTCCTATGACATCTACACCCGCATTGACCAGGCTTTTGTGGACAAGACCTTCTTTGGCTCGCTGGATGCCAAATTGGGCCGCTTCTACACCTTTGTCGGCTTTGAAGGCGTGCCCACGGTGGGCAATTTCAACGAGAGCTATTCCCTGCTCTTTGACCGCGAGCCCACCACCCACGATGGTTTAGAGCTGAACTACGCCGTGAATGGCTTCAATGTCTTGGGCATGGTGGCCCAGAACAGCTATGACAGCGGCCTGAAGGACTACGGCTTTCAGTTCGGCTACACGGCTGACAAGTTCAGCCTGGACGCCAACTACCTGCTGCATCCTGTGATAGCTGAGGCAATGATCCAGCAGCTTGGCGCCCCGGTGAGCGGCTTGACCACAGAAAACCAGCACACCTTTAATGTTGTTGCTAGCGCCTCGATTCTGGACTCTCTTAAGCTAGCTGCTGAATATTTCTACATCACTGAGCTGGCTAGCGACAAGCAGTGGACTGATGGCCCATTCGGAGAATATCCTCTATCTATTAATACCCAGAACAACGATGGTTTTCCTTTTGCGCCAAAGAGCCCCAAGATGCAGGGCTATTCCCTGTATGGCAACTATACTCTCAACGACTTCAGCCTTTCTCCCAGATTCACGGCGCTCTATATGCCTGATGGGACTAACTTGATGAATAGCAACCAATTTCTAGGCACAGGGCAGCCCGACACCCAGTTCCAGTACACCCTGACTGCCAAGTACAAGTTTGGGGCGCTGACCACCTACCTGGAAGGCAATTGGGTCGCGGACTGCAATGCCTCCAAGGTCTACGGCAACGATGACATCCAAGGCAATGTCTTGGCTGGAGCCAGCTACCAGTTCTAAGCTGAGTTGAATCAATAAAAGACCCCAGGCCTTCGGACCTGGGGTTTTTTATTGCCCAAACGCAAAAATTACATTTTTGTTTGCCAGCAACTTACATTAGTGTGCCTAGGACTACACCTTTGCTTTTATAAGCAAGAAAACGATTGAAATCATTAGCCAGTATTAGCCAAATCAATGGCACATTTTTTGCTTGTCATAAGGCAGAGCCCTTATAAGGCTTTGGCGTCCAAGGGCTTTAAAGCCTGCCCCACCAGGCTTTAAAGCCGCTGGACGCCGCAGTTCACTGGCTCCAAAGCCGGAGCCTTGTATGGCCGCCTGGGTTGGCGGTCGAACTCCTGATGGAGAAGACTTCAATGTTGAAGCGCGCCCTTGCTCGCAAGGGCCTGGCAGGCTTTTTGCTCGCCATGGCCCCTGGTCTGCGCCTGCTGGCAGACAACGCGATACCCGCAACATCAGCTCCCGCCCCCGCGGCCGTACCTAGCGCCGCCACCGCCCTATCAGCCATCAACACCGGCGACACAGCCTTTGTCCTCATCTCCGCGGCCCTGGTGCTGCTCATGACCCCTGGCCTGGCCCTGTTCTACGGCGGCATGGTGCGCCGCAAGAACGTGCTGGCCACCATCATGCAGAGCTTCATGATCATGGCCGTGATCAGCGTGCTGTGGGTCTTGGTGGGCTACAGCCTGGCCTTCGGGCCGGACATCCACGGCCTCATCGGCAGCCTGGCCTGGCTGGGCCTCAAGGGCGTGGGCGGCGCGCCCAACCCTGACTACGCGCCCACCATCCCCCATCTGGTCTACATGTCCTTCCAGATGAAGTTCGCCATCATCACCCCGGCCCTCATCGCCGGCGCCTTCGCTGAGCGCATGAAGTTCAGGTTCTTCCTGCTCTTCTCAGCCCTCTGGGCGCTCCTCATCTACACGCCGGTGGCCCACTGGGTGTGGGGCGTGGGCGGCTTCATCCACAACTGGGGCGCGCTGGACTTTGCCGGCGGCACGGTGGTGCACATCCTCTCCGGGGTCTCGGCCCTCACCGTGGCCGTGCTGCTGGGCAAGCGCAAGGGCCTGGGCGAGGAGGACATGGTGCCTCACAACATGACCATGGTCATGCTGGGCGCCGGCCTGCTCTGGTTCGGCTGGTTCGGCTTCAACGCCGGCAGCGCCTTGAGCGCCGGCGAGCTGGCGGCTTACGCCTTCGTCAACACCAACACCGCGGCGGCGGCGGCCTGCCTCAGCTGGGTGGCCATCGAGTGGTGGGTCAAGGGCGCGCCCACGGCCCTGGGCGCCGCCTCAGGCCTGGTGGCCGGGCTGGTGGCCATCACCCCGGCCTGCGGCTATGTCACCCCCATGTCCGCGCTCATCCTGGGCCTGGCGGTGTCCCCCATCTGCTTCACCGCGGTGCTGCTCAAGGGCCGCCTGGGCTACGATGACAGCCTGGACGCCTTTGGCGTGCATGGCGTGGGCGGCACCTTCGGCGCCCTGGCCACCGGCCTCTTTGCCACCAAGGCCATCAACGCCGCCGGCGGCGATGGCCTGTTCTACGGCAACCCCGGCCTGTTCCTCATCCAGCTCAAGGCCGTGGCCGTGGTCATCGCCTTCGGCGTGCTCGGCACCATCATCATCTACAAGCTGGTGGACTGGATCCTGGGAGCCCGCGTCACCCCGCGCGAAGAAGAGCTGGGCCTGGACCTCACTCAGCACGGCGAGAGCGGCTACGAGCTCTGATCGCACCCCCTGACCCTGGAGCAGACCATGTTCAAGAAGGTGGAAGCCATCGTGCGCCGCAGCGCGCTCAAGAAGGTGCTGGAAGCCCTCAAAGAAGCCAACTACCCCGGCATCACGGTCAGCGAGGTGGAGGGCCACGGCAAGCAGCGCGGCATCACCCAGACCTACCGCGACCAGAGCCATCTGGCCTTGCTGCCCAAGATGCGGGTGGAGGTGGTGTGCGAGGAGAAGGAAGTCCCTGCCATCACCGAGGCCATCACCAAGGCCGCCCAGACCGGTGAGATCGGCGACGGCAAGATCTTCATCATCCCGGTGTCCGAAGTCATCCGCATCCGCACCGGCGAGAAGGGCACCAAAGCCAACGTCTGACCTTTGAGGCTCCCCGCATTGAGGGAGCTTTGAGCCGGGCAAGGATGCCCGGGCAGCACCGCCCCCACCGCCGGGGCGGCCAGGACCCAAGCCGGAAAAAAACACCTTCCGCGCTCGGGTTTTTGGCGTTGTGGCGGCTCCGAGGCCATCCGGGACGATGGTCGAACTCCTGTTGGAGAAGACTTCAATGACGAAGCGCGTGGTTCCCCCTGCCGCGGCGGCCCTGGCTGCCCTGGCAGGCTCTGTGCTCGCATGGCGGCCCCTGGCTGCCGACGCGGCCCAGGGCATCCCTGCGGCCGCTGCCAGCGCGGCGGCCCCCCTCCCGGCAGCCCCCCTGGCTGCCCTCAACACCGGCGACACCGCCTTTGTGCTGATCGCCGCGGCCCTGGTGCTGCTGATGACGCCCGGCCTGGGCCTGTTCTATGGCGGCATGGTGCGCCGCAAGAACGTGCTGGCCACCATCACCCAGAGCTTCGCCATGATGGCAGTGGTGAGCATCCTGTGGGTGACCGTGGGCTACAGCCTGAGCTTCGGGCCCGACATCCATGGGCTCATCGGCAACCTGGATTGGCTGGGCCTGAATGGCGTGGGGCAGTCGCCCAACCCGGCCTACGCCGCCACCATCCCCCACCTGGCCTTCATGGCCTTCCAGATGAAGTTCGCCATCATCACGCCGGCCCTCATCGCCGGCGCCTTCGCTGAGCGCAAGAAGTTCAGCGCCTTCCTGCTCTTCTCCATCCTCTGGACATTGCTGGTCTACACGCCCGCCTGCCACTGGGTCTGGGGCCTGGGCGGCTTCATCCGCGGATGGGGCTTCCTGGACTTCGCCGGCGGCACGGTGGTGCACATCCTCTCGGGCTTCTCGGCGCTCACCGCTGCCATCTACATCGGCAAGCGCAAGGGACTGGGCGAGGAGGACATGGTGCCCCACAACATGACCATGGTCATGCTGGGCACGGGCATGCTCTGGTTCGGCTGGTTCGGCTTCAACGCCGGCAGCGCGCTGGCAGCCAACGGCGTGGCCGTGGCTGCCTTCGTCAACACCAACACCGCCGCAGCCGCGGCGGCCCTCAGCTGGACCTTCCTGGAATGGAAGGTCAAGGGCAAGCCCACCGCCTTCGGCCTGGCCTCTGGCATGGTGGCCGGCCTGGCGGGCGTGACCCAGGCAGCTGGCTACATCACACCCATGACCGCGGTGCTGGTGGGCCTGCTGGTGGCGCCCGCCTGCTTCGGTGCCATCCTGCTCAAGCAGCGGCTGGGCTATGACGATGCCCTGGATGCCTTTGGCGTGCACGGCGTGGCCGGCGTGTTCGGTGCGCTGGCCACCGGGTTCTTCGCCTGCAAGGCGGTCAACCCCGGCGGCGACAACGGGCTCTTCTATGGCAACCCGCACCTGCTGCTGGTGCAGGCCGCCGGGGCGGCCGTGGTGGCCGCCTTTGCCGTGGTCATGACCTGGATGATCATGAAGGTGGTGGATCTGGCAGTGGGCGTGCGCGTGACGCCGCGCGAAGAGGAGCTAGGCCTGGACCTGACCCAGCACGGCGAGAGCGGCTACGAGCTGTGACCCCCAACTGAACCCAAGACACGGAGGAGAGCATGTTCAAGAAGGTGGAAGCCATCGTGCGCCGCAGCGCGCTCAAGAAGGTGCTGGAAGCCCTCAAAGAAGCCAACTACCCCGGCATCACGGTCAGCGAGGTGGAGGGCCACGGCAAGCAGCGCGGCATCACCCAGACCTACCGCGACCAGAGCCATCTGGCCTTGCTGCCCAAGATGCGGGTGGAGGTAGTGTGCGAGGAGAAGGAAGTGCCGGTCATCACCGCGGCCATCATCAAGGCAGCCCAGACCGGGGAGATCGGGGACGGCAAGATCTTCATCATGCCCGTGGCCGAGCTCATCCGCATACGCACTGGCGAGAAGGGCAGCAAAGCCAACGATTGAAGCAAAGCAGTCAGAGAAATGAAAAGAGGGCGCGGATGACCGCGCCCTCTTTTCATTTGGCAGGCGAGCGCTCAAAGGCTGTCTGGATAGAAGATGATGTTGCGCAAGAGGCCCTCAGACCCAGTGGTGCAGCGCAGCACCATGCGATCAAAGGGCTCGCCAGGCAAGGCCTTGGCGCACCAGTCTGCCAGCCCAGGCCGGCTAGAGCCACCGAGCGAGAGGCGCCGCAAGAGGCGCCCGCCTTGCCAGAACTCGACCTGCCAGCTGTCCTTTTGCCATCCCCAAAACTCCATGACATCCGCCTTGATGGGAGGATCCAGGGGGATGGCGACATCTTTGCCAGGCTCGATGCGCATTGAGTGCGGGCTCAGCACATCGGCGATGTGGGGGCGCGGCAGGCCCGGCACGCTGATGAAGGTGGCGCAGCCATTGGCCCCATCCAAGAATTTCCTCAGGTAATTGCGGAAGATGTAATCCCCAGGCCGGTTGTAGATCCAGAGCTCATGCCCCTGCCAGCGCTCGATGTCCGCTGGCGCGCCAAAGCTCGCCTTGAGCCTCTCCACATCCATGCTGTCTGTGAGCACAAAGTCATAGATCGGGAAGGGCTGGCCCGGCTTGCCCACCCACCAGGCCTTGCTGCTGACCCAAGCCTTGAGCATGAAGAGGCAGGATGGCTCGTTCCATTCCAGCAGCCCGGCCATGCGCACCCGGCCATCGCTGTAAGCCAGGGCTGGCTTCTCATCCCAATAGTTGCAATAGCCCTGGTGCAGGCCCCGGCGCTGCATCACTGACTCGATCCAAGCGAGCTTCTCTTGGGCTGGCGGCTCGAAGGCCTTCTGCAGGGGGGGCAGGGAATGCGCGGCCCACAGGGCCTGGCCAAGGCCTGCCAGCACCAGCAGCCAGGCTAGCCATGGCTTGCGCAGGGAGCGGGGCGGCTGGATCGCCCACAGGAGAGAGGGGAAGGCGAAGCAGGGCAGCACATAGCGCGGGTCCAGCCCATTGCAAAGGCCAAAGGGCGCCAGCACGCACAAGGCCATGCTCAAGCCCAGGATGAGGGCGGCGTGGGAGCGGAGGCTGCCTGCGGTGATCACCTTCTTGAGGCGGCGCAGGCGCAGGCCCGCCCAGGGCCTGCGCAAGGCCAGCCAAGCCAGGCAGACCAGCGCTGCCAAGGGGTAATCCTTGATCACTTGGCCAAGGTCGCTGGCGGTGCGCAGCACCTGCTCAGCAGCCTGGCCGGGCAGGTCCCAGATCGCATAGATGCGCGGGACCTGGTAGATGGGGAAGACGCCAGCCCGCACCAGGGAATGAAATGCCATGCCAGCCAGGCAGGATGCTGCCAGCAGGGCGTAGGGCCATGGCCCGGGCTTGAGCTTGCGGCTCAAGAAATGCTGGAGCAGGGCCAGCCCAGCGATGGGCAAGCCGAAGAAGATCGCCAGCGAAGCGTCTGAAGCGCACCCTAGCGCTAGGCCCACGGCTGCCAATACAACCCAGCCCCAGAGCGGCCCACAGCGGCGCAGGCGCAAGTCCAAAGCCAACAAGCTGAGCCCCAAGGGCAATATGGAGGCGTGATAGGCTGGCAGAAAGAGGGGCGTAAGCGCAGGCCCGAACCCGAGCACCACCAAGAGCAGCAAGCCCCCCTGCAGGGCGCGCCCGCCCGCATGGCGGCGGATGCCCGGCATCTGGAGCAGCAGCAGATAGAAGGACCCGAGCAGGAGCAGGAAGGAGGCTGCGGAGTAGAGGGCATAGCCCGGCCCGATGGAGCCAGCCAGGCTGCGGCAGGCGATGAACAGCCCAAGGTCAGGGAAGAGGCTGGGGGCTGGCTGCATGAACCAGTCTTTGAGGGGCAGGTGGTCCTGCACCACATCGCGATAGAGGCACTCCATGTAAAGGGCATCTGCGTTGAGGCCGACGACCTGCTGCGGGGCGCGCAAGAAGAGCAGCCCGCCGATGAGCAGGATGGCTGCCAGCGCCAGCAGCAAGGCGCTGCGCGGTCGTGTTGCCTTAAGCATGCTCCCCCCCAAAGCGGCATCCACACGTCAGTGCCTTGGCCCCGCAATTGGGGCATTCCTCTTGGCTGCAGCCCAGCTTGTGCAGCTCCCCGGCCTGGGCCTTGCAAGCAGGGCATGCGCCGGGCTCCTCAAGGCTCCCCTTCTCAGCGCCCCAGGCGATGCGGACATAAGGAAGGCCCTGGATGATGAGGTAAGGGGCCGGGCGGGGGCCGGCTGGCCCCGCTTCTTGGGCTTTGGCCATGGCCTGCTCAAAAGCCTTGCGCCTCTCCTCGTCCCGGGCAGCCCCGGCCAGGCGCTTTGCCAGGTCATCCAGCCATCCCATGCCGCCTCCTCGCAGAGTGTCCGCGCCTATTTTGCACCTGGAACCGCCCCTTGGGACAAAAAAAAGGGAGGATGGCAGCTGCCATCCCCCCTTCGCGAGCTTCCGGGCTCAAGAGCAGCCGCTGGTGCCCCCGCAATTCAGGCACTTGTAGCAGGCGCCGTTGCGCACCATGATGGCCCCGCAGCTGGAGCAGGGCGGGGCATCCGACTGGGCCTGGAAGACCTGGCTCTCATAGCTCTGCGCCCTGCCCGCGGCCTGGGCCGCTGGCTTGGCTTCCAGCGATGAAGCAGAGGCCTTCATCTCGGTCACCAGGCCGGTGCTGGCCAGGTCCTTGGAATCTTCCATCTGGCTCTCAGACACCGCCTCGACATTGAGGAAGCGCGACTGCAGCCAGCGGAAGATGTAGTCCATGATGGACTTGGCGATGGGGATCTGGGGGTTGTTGGTGAAGCCCGAGGGCTCGAAGCGGGTGAAGGAGAACTTGTTGCAGAGCACGCTCAGGGGCACCCCATACTGCAGGGCGATGCTGGTGAGGGTGGCCACCGAATCCACCAGGCCCGAGACCACGGAGCCTTCCTTGGCCATGGTGATGAAGATCTCGCCCGGGGCGCCATCCTCATAGAGCCCCACCGTGATGTAGCCCTCGTGCCCGCCGATGCTGAACTTGTGGGTCAGCGCCTTGCGCTCATCCGCCAGGCGGCGGCGAGTGGGCGTGCCCAGGCCGCTGGCCTTGGCGGCATCCTTGCCACCGTCCTTGCTGGTGTTGAGCGGCTGGCTGCGCTTGCTGCCATCGCGGTAGATGGCCAGGGCCTTGAGCCCCGCCTTCCAAGCCTCGATGTAGGCCTGCTGGATGTCCTCCACCGTGCAGTCGGTGGGCATGTTGACCGTCTTGCTGATGGCGCCGGAGAGGAAGGGCTGCACCGCGCCCATCATCTTGACATGCCCCAGCCACTGGATGCTGCGGCTGCCGTTCATGGGCTTGAAGGCGCAGTCGAACACCCCCAGGTGCTTCTCCTGCAGGAAGGGCGCCCCTTCGATGGTCTCGTTCTCCTCGATGAAGCTGACGACGGCCTTGACCTGGTCCTCAGGGTAGCCCAGGCGCTGAAGGGCCTCGGGCACCGTGTTGTTGACCAGCTTGAGCATGCCACCGCCCACCAGCTTCTTGTACTTGACCAGGGCCAGGTCGGGCTCGATGCCGGTGGTGTCGCAGTCCATCATGAAGCCGATGGTCCCGGTGGGGGCCAGCACAGAGACCTGGCCGTTCTTGAAGCCATGCTCCTGGCCCGAGGCCAGCGCCTCGTCCCAGGACTGCTTGGCGGCCTGGATGAGGCTCTTGGGCACATAGCTGACGTCGATGTCATTGACCGCCAGGCGGTGCTTGCGGATGACGGCCAGGAAGGGCTCGCGGTTGGGGGCATAGCCCTCGAAGGCGCCATGGTTCTTGGCGACCTGGCTGCTCATGCGGTAAGCCTCGCCGGTCATCAGGGCGGTGACCGCGCCAGCCAGCGCGCGGCCCTGGGCGCTGTCGTAGGCCACGCCGCGGCTCATCAGCAGCGATCCCAAGTTGGCGTAGCCGATGCCCAGCGGGCGGAAGGCGTGGGAATTGGCCTCGATGCGGGGCGTGGGATAGCTGGCAAAGTCGACGATGATCTCCTGGGCCAGGATGATGACATCCACCGCGTGCTTGAAGGATTCGGCATCGAACTCGCCCTCGGCATCGCGGAACTTCATCAGGTTGAGGCTGGCCAGGTTGCAGGCCGAGTCGTCCAGGAACATGTACTCGCTGCAGGGGTTGCTGGCATTGATGCGCGCGGTGTTGGGGCAGGGATGCCACTCGTTGACGATGGTGTCGAACTGGATGCCGGGATCGCCGCAGATCCAGGCCGACTCGGCCATCATGCGCATGATGTCGCGGGCGCGGTAGGTGTCCATCACGGCCCCGCTGGTCACCGCGCGGGTCTTCCACTCGCGGTCCTCGATGACCGCTCGCATGAAGTCGTCTGTGACGCGCACGGAATTGTTGCTGTTCTGGAAGAAGACGCTGCCGTAGGCCTCGCCGGTGAAGCTGCCATCGTAGCCGGCATCGATCAGGGCCCAGGCCTTCTTCTCCTCCAGCTCCTTGCAGCGGATGAACTCCATGATGTCGGGGTGCTCGACGTTCAAGATGACCATCTTGGCGGCCCGGCGGGTCTTGCCGCCGGACTTGATGACCCCGGCGAAGGCGTCAAAGCCCTTCATGAAGCTGACTGGGCCGCTGGCCACGCCCCCGGTGTGCAGCTGCTCGCGCGAGCTGCGCAAGGGCGACAGGTTGGTGCCCGTGCCCGAGCCGTACTTGAAGAGCATGCCCTCGGTCTTGGCCAGGTCCAGGATGGACTCCATGCGGTCCTCGACGCTGTTGATGAAGCAGGCCGAGCACTGGGGCTTGGCCTCCAGGCCCACATTGAACCACACCGGGGAATTGAAGCTGGCCATCTGGTGCAGCAGGATGTAGGTGAGCTCGTCGCGGAAGGCCTCGCGGTCCTCCTCGGCGGCGAAGTAGCCGCCATCCCAGCCCCACTGGGTGAAGGTGGTGACCACCCGGCCGATGAGCTGCTTCACGGAATGCTCGCGGTCGGTGGAGGTGAGGCCGCCGCGGAAGTACTTGGAGACCACCACATTGGTGGCCAGCATGGACCAGGGAGCCGGGATCTCGCAATCCTTCTGCTGGAAGATGACCTCGCCGCTCTCATTGGTGATGGTGGCCGAGCGCTTCTCCCAGGCCACTGTGTCCCACACGCTGGCTCCAGGCTTGGTGTAGCGCCGGGCGATGCTCAATCCCTGCTTCTTGCGGGCCGCGGGCTCCGCCGCCTGCTTGTTCTGGTCCTCTTTCACTGGCATGCTCCCTCCGATAGGGATGATAGAGATGTTTGGGGTCAAAGGAAGGCGAAAAGGAGCCGGCCCAAGCCGTCCAATGGCAAGACAAGGCCTGAGAAAGCGGCTCCTTGAAGGTCTCTTTATTGAGTCAGTGCTAGGGGCAACGCTGCCGTTTTGGTGAGGTAAGCGCCGTGTAGTACAAAGACTCGGCTGTAGCAGGCTAATAGGCTAGGCAAAATTTGGCTTTGGCTGGATTTGGAAGCCTGGCAGCAAATACACTAGTTGTAGTGCGGATGGGAATATATAACACAAGATATTGGGCGTCAAGGGAAAGCAAGCCAAAGGAAAAATTTTTAACAAAGCAAAAAAAAAGGCAATAAAATCAAATATTTTATGTTGTTGCGCATTAAGAAATTGTTTCATAATGCGATTTCGTTCATGTTTTACTTGAACCTTTGTGCCAGCATGGAATGTCTGACAAAATATAAAACCATTAAAGTTATTTGCCGATGCAGAATCTGCTGAAGACGAGATCCAGCACTTCGCTCTTCAAGCCCTTGCCCAAGACCTCATCCAAGGCCTCTAATGCCTCGCGCAAGGCAGCTGCCGCCATCTCAGGGTAAGCGGCCTCCGGACCATCCAAGGCCTGCCCCAGAGCCGCGCAAGAGCGCTCCAGGGCCTGACAGTGGCGCTCTTGCATCAGCACCATGCCCTCGGCGCCCTGCAAGCCTTGGCGGCCCAGCTCAGCCAGCGCCCCTTTGAGGCCATCCAAGCCTTCCCCCGTCTTGGCGCTGAGGCAATGCTGCTGCATGCCCTTGAGCGCAGGCGTGTCAGGCGGGCAAGGCTCAAGGTCAGACTTGTTCCAGACCACCCAGCGCGCTGGCGCCTGCGGCAGCCGGGCCAGGGCCTGGGCGTCCTCCTGCGTGAATCCCTGGCTGGCATCCAGCACCAGCAGCAGCAGGTCCGCCTGGGCCATGCGCTCCAAGCCGCGCCGCGCGCCCTCCTCCTCCAGCGCTTGGGCGCGGCCATGCAGGCCGGCGGTATCCAGCAGCAGCAGGTCCAGCCCCTGCAAGCCCAGCGGCTCCTCCAGCCAGTCGCGGGTGGTGCCGGCCTCGGCAGCCACCAGGGCGCGCGGCCGGCCGAGCAAGGCATTCAGCAGGGAGCTCTTGCCGGTGTTGGGCCGGCCAGCCAGCGCCACCTTGAAGCCCTCTGCCAGGTGGCGGCCAGCAATGGCTGTCTTCACCAAGGCTTGCAAGCCGGACAACGCCCGCATCAGGCTGGCGCGATCAAGGGCTGAGCCCGCATCCTGGCCCTCGGGGAAGTCAAGAGCCGCTTCCTGGAGGGCCAAGGCCTGCAAGATTGCGCGGCGCGGCTCCTGCAGAGCCTGGCCCAAGCCGCCAGCCAGCTGGCGCGCGGCCGCGGCGCGGGCGGCCTCGCTGCGGGCCGCCACCATCTGGGCCACGGCCTCGGCCTGGGCCAGGTCCAGCTTGCCGCTGCTGAAAGCCCGGCGCGTGAACTCGCCGGGCTGGGCCAGGCGCAGGCCCAGCGGCTGGCCCAGGCGCAGGCAGCTTGCGAGCAGGGCCCGCGCATTGGCGGAGCCGCCATGGGCCTGCAGCTCCACCAGGCATTCGCCCGTGGCGCTGGCCGGCGCCTCAAAGCGCACGGCCAGCAGCTCATCCAGCGGCGCGGCGCCGGGGGCCTCGCGCCAGAAGCCGTGGGCCATGAAGCGCGGAGGGTGGGCCGAAAGGGGCCGGCCCTTCTTGTCCGTGAAGCCCAAGTCGGCCAGCGCCAGGGCTTGCGGGCCCGAGAGCCGCAGCACCGCAAGGGCTCCCGGCCCCAAGGCAGTGGCCGGCGCGATGATGGTCTCTTCGCTCATGGCAGCTCCTGGCAAAAAAGAAGGGGCGGGCCCGAAGGCCCGCCCCTTAGCTCGCGCAGTCCCCAGGCCCTAAGGGCGCTTCTGGATGACCACCCGTTTGAACTCCCCTTCGCCCACCGAGAAGGTCTCCACATCCGCGCGGCCCTGCAGGGCCAAGTGCACCACCCGGCGGTCAGCCGCGGTGAGCGGCAAGGTGGCCACCTGGCGCTCCTCGGCGATGGCCTGGTCGGCAAAAGCGCGCGCATCCTCGCTCAGCTTGTCCTCGCTGCGGCTGCGGTAGCCGGCCACATCCACCTTCACCTGCACCTTCTCGTTCCTGGAATCGCGGTTGAGCCACTCGGTGGAGAGCACCTGCAGGGCATGCAGGGTGGCGCCCTTCTTGCCGATGAGCAGGGCTTCCTTCTCCCCGCGGATGTTGAGCACCTGGCTCCCCATGTGCTCCACCCGCTCGATCTGGCCAGGCGTCTCCATCAGCTCCAGCGTGCGCGAGAGCAGGGCCTGCAGGCCGTCCAGCTCGGCGGGGGAGGCGTAGCGCGCCTCCTTGGACCGCCGCGGCAGCTCAGCCGGCTTCTGGTAGACGGGATGCTCCAGCCCGCTGATGGCCTCGGCATGGGCGTCCGCGGGCGGCAGGTCCACGCCCTTCTTGGCCACCCGCACCTTGGCCCGGCCGCTCTTGCCCACGGCCAGCACCTGCACCTGGGCCTCGTCCTCGCTCAGCCCCAGGCACTGCAGGGCCGAGAACAGGGCCTCATCCACCGACGGGCCTTCCTTCTCCACATAATCAGGCACCCTTGCCTCCCTTCCGTGGATCAAGCCACGGTCCTGTTGATGTAAGCCTGCTGGGCGATCCCCAGCGCGTTCTGCACTGCCATGTAGAGCAGCAGGCCCACCGGCCATGAGAACCAGATGGCCATGCCGGCCAGCATGATGGGCATCATCCAGAGCATGATCTTCTGCTGCTGGGCGGCCTCGGGGGTGGTGTTGACCGTGGGCGTCATGCGCTGCTGCAGCCACATGGTCGCGCCCATCAGCAGGGGCAGCACCCAGGTGGAGTCGCCAGCCGAGAGGTCCTGCCAGATGAAGAAGAAGGGCGCGCCGCGCAGCTCAAAGGAGTTGTTGAGCGAGCTGTAGAGGGCGATGAAGATGGGGATCTGCACCAGCATGGGGAGGCAGCCCGCCACCGGGTTGACGCCCATCTCCTGGTACAGCTTCATGGTCTCCTCATTGAGCTTCTTGGGGTCGCTCTTGTAGACCTTCTTCAAGGTCTCCAGGCGCGGCTGCATCTGGGCCTGGGCCTTCTGGAAGTGGCGCATGCTGGTCATGCCCTTGTGGGTGGGGACCCAGAGCAGAGCCTTGACCAGGGCGGTCAGCAGGATGATGGCCAGGCCGTAGTTGCGGGTGACCAGGTACAGCCATTGCAGCAGCCGCATCATGGGCACGGCCAGGATGGACATCCAGCCGAAGTCCACCACCTTGTTGAAGCGGCTGCCGTAGGTCTCCATCAGGCTGTAATCCTGGGGGCCGCCGTAGAGCGTGGCGTCCAGCGCCAGGCTGCCCCTGCCGGGCAGCGAGAGGTCGGGCGCCACCAGGGCCACGCTGATGCTGCGGTCCGCGTGCCAGCGCACCTCGCCCTGCTGCCAGCCGCCGGCGCCAGGGAGCAGGGCCGCGGCGAAGTAGTGGTTGCGCAGGGCCGCCCACAGGGCGCGGCCCTCATAGGACTTCTGCTCCTCCTGGCTCTTGGAGCTCTCGCGCGAGAGGCCCTGATCGGTCATCACCGCGCTGCGCACCTGGTTGTAGCTGTCCTTGGGGTTGAACTGGCCCAGGCTGGGGCCCAGCACCAGGGCCAGGCGCTCCAAGCTGCGGGGCTTGCCGCTCAAGTCGCTGAGCTCCAGCCGCACCTTGGCGTCAAAGGCCCCGGGGCGGAACTCGTAGACCTTGCGCACGCTGAGGCCCAGCTCCTTGACCTGGGCTTTGAAGGCCACCCGCCAGCCGCCCTCAAAAGCCTGGGGCTCCTTGGCCTCCAGCTCCCAGGAGCGGGCCTCCAGATAGGCGCCCGGGATCTCAAGGCAGCCCATCTCTCCGCGCAGGGCCAGGGCCGTGGGCGAGATCGGCACCAGCTCCACGGGCTTCGGGTCGTCCTGATGCTCGCGGAAGGGCAGCAGCTGCCAGCTGGTGACGCGGGCCCCGCGGGTGGAGAGCTCCACCTGCAGCTTGTCGGTCTTGACGCTGACCCGCTCGTCCCTGCCCTCTTGCTCCGCGGCCCGGGGCGAAGCCGCTGGCGCCTGGGCCGGCTGGCTGGCTGGCTTGAGGGAGGCAGGGGAGGCGGCGGCCGCTGGCGCGCTGGCCGCAGGCTTGGGCTTGGCAGGCGGCCTGGGGAAGAGCCTGTCCTGCAGCCAGCCCCAGCCCAGCAGCACGGCAAAGCAGAACACCACGAAGACGATGACGCGCTTTTCCAAAAAAGACTCCTTGTTCAGGGCACCGGGTCAAAGCCCCCGGCATTCCCGGGATGGCAGCGCAGGATGCGGCGCAGGCCGAGGCTGGCGCCGCGGGCCAAGCCATGCTTGCGCAGGGCCTGGGCGCAGTAGTCAGAGCAGGTGGGCTGAAAGCGGCAGGCGCGCGGCAGCCAGGGCGAAACCCAGGCATGCCAGGCGTCAAAAGCCAGGGCCAGGGCCAGGGCTGCCAGGCGGGCCAAAGAGCCTGTCATGGCCGGCCCGGGGAGAAACCGGCCCGCTTGAGGAGGCTCAAGACCTCCAACTGCAGGGCTTGATAAGAGGGGAGAGGGGTGCCGGGCTTGGCCACCAGCACCAAATCATGGCCTGGTGCCAAGATGCCGGCCTCAAGGCGGAAGATCTCGCGCAAGCGCCGCTTGAGGCGATTGCGGTCATGGGCTTTGCCCACCTTGCGGGACACAGACAAGCCCAGCCGGGCCGGGCCAGGGCTCTCCTGCCTCAGCCAAACCAAAGTGAGGCTGGGCGCGGAGACCCGCCGGCCCTTTTTATAGACAGCCTGAAAATCGGCATTCAGCCGTAGGTGGCGGGTTTTGCCGAAAGACCTGTCTGGTTCAGCAGGATTCTGGCCCACGCCATCCATCTCGGGACTCCGTGATGCCGCTAAGCTCAGGCGCTCAGCTTCTTGCGGCCCTTGGCGCGGCGGGCCTTGACCACGTTCTGGCCGCCTTTGCTGGCCATGCGATTGAGAAAGCCATGCTTCTTGCTGCGTCGGGCATTGTGGGGCTGGAACGTGCGCTTGACCATCCTGTCTCCTTGAAAAACCGTTTGGACAAAGTTAAAGACGTGGGATTTTATACATTGCCCTAGCCCTGGTCAAGCGAAAAGCCTCTTAGAATATAGAAGACCCAGAGGACCGCATGGCGGAAAAGGAGAATCCATAACAATACACTTTGCTTGAAGTCACTTAAGTTCCCGCTTTGTTTCTAAGGGATTTTGTGGACAAAAGGGTTGCCTTAAAGTCGTTAGGTTTGTATAATCCACTGCGTTTAATAAGCATTGACTATTGTGGAAAACTTTGTGGATTATCGTTCCGAGCGCTGAATGAATGCTGAAAAAGAAAAGACCTGGACCCACATCTTGGCCAAGCTCTCCATCGCCTTCAGCGAGACGGAGTTCAACACCTATTTGAAGACTGCCAAGCTGGCCGCCTTCAAGGATCATGCCCTGACCTTGGAAGCAGCGGATCCCTTCCGCAGGGACTGGCTCATCGACCACACCGAGCGCATCCTGCGCTCCCTGCGGGAAGCCCTGGATGACCAGGATCTGATGGTGGCGTTCAGCGCCCCCGCGGCCCAGACCCCGCAGCCTCAGCAGAAGATGCTGGTGTCTGAGCGCCTGGTGCTGCCGGCTCCCATTGAAGAGCGCATCACGCCCCTCATCCCAGGCCTGCGCTTCGACAATTTCATCGTGGGGCCCAGCAACCGCTTCGCCCACGCGGCCTGCCAGGCGGTTGCCGACAACCCTGCCAAGACCTACAATCCCCTGGTGCTCTACGGCGGGGTGGGCCTGGGCAAGACCCACCTGCTGCACGCGGTCGGCAACGCCGCGCTGGCCCGCGACCCCTCCACCAAGATCGTCTACATCACCAGCGAGAACTTCATGAACGAGATGATCTCGGTCCTGCGCGCCGGCGGGGACATGAAGGTCTTCCGCGACAAGTTCCGCAAGGTCGACATCCTGCTGGTGGACGACATCCAGTTCCTGGTGGGCAAGGAGAGCACCCAGGAGGAGTTCTTCCACACCTTCAACGACCTGCATTCGCAGGGCAAGCAGATCGTGGCCACCAGCGACATCCCGCCGCGCGAGATCAACCTGGAAGAGCGGCTGCGCAACCGCTTTGAATGGGGCCTGGTGGCTGACATCGGCCAGCCGGATTATGAGACCCGCCTGGCCATCCTGCGCCGCAAGGCCGAGGATGCGCGCCGCAGCATCCCCCGCGAGGTGCTCGAGTTCCTGGCCGGCAGCTTCACCAGCAACATCCGCGAGCTGGAAGGCTCCCTGCTCAAGATCATCGCCCTGTCCAGCATCCTCAACCGCGAGATCAGCAAGGAGCTGGCCGAAGAGGCGCTGCGCGATGTCCTCAAGGCCCAAGCCCGGCCCATCAGCATGGAGCTGATCCAGGAGGTCGTGGCCCAGAGCTACAAGATCAAATTCAGCGACATGAAGGCGCGCAAGCGCACCGATGCCGTGGCCTTTCCGCGCCAGATCGCCATGTACCTCTGCCGGGACCTCACCAGCTCGTCGCTGCCGGAGATCGGCAATGCCTTTGGCGGCCGGGACCACACCACCGTCATCCATGCCATCAACAAGATAGAGCGCAAGATGGAGAACGAGCCCCAGTTCGTGCAAGAGATGGAGAACTTGAGCAGCCTCATCAAGAACCAGCGCTAGGGCTGTCAAAAGCTGTTCATAAGCCTTTGGCAAGGCATGCGCATCCCGGCAGGCCCTTGCCCCTCTTCCCTTTGCGGTGCTATTGAGCATGGGCCCGCGCGGGATGTTGAGGCCTTTTCGACAGCCCCCTGCGAATGGCTGCGGCAGGTTCCTTGGTTTTCCCCATCATCCACAGGCCCTACTGATACTTCTGCTACATCCTATATACTCTACAAGCAGGGAATCCAGATCCAACCCCAAGACCCTTTGGGAAAATAGGAGGTCGTATCCATGAAGATCGTTTGCCGCAAGGATGTCCTCTCCAAGGCTGTGGGGCTGGCGCAGAGCGCGGTCTCCAGCAAGACCACCTTGGCCATCCTGGGGAACCTGTTGGTGGAGGCGGACAAGGGGGGGGTGACCCTCACTGGGACTGACTTGGAGATAGGGATGAGGGTGAAGGTTGAAGCCGAGGTCATCAAGGAGGGGAGCATCACCATCCCGGCCAAGAAGTTCTCTGAGATCATCAGGGAATGCGAAGAGGGGGACATCCAGATCACCGTGGATGCCAACCAGGGCGTGCAGATCGTGGGAGGCGCCACCTCCAAGATCCCCGGGCTGGCCCGCGATGAGTACCCCAAGATGCCGGAGCCCAAGGACGCCAAGGCGGTGGAGATCCCATCCAAGGCCCTGCAGGAGATGATCCAGAAGGTGGTGGTCTCCATCAGCTCGGATGACACCCGCCACATCCTCAACGGCGCCCTGCTGCAGGTGGAAGGCAGCGAGGTGCGGATGGTCTCCACCGACAGCCACCGCCTCACCTTCGTGAAGAGGAGCATCGAGGGCAAGGAAGCCAAGCACAGCGCCATCGTGCCGCAGAAGGCCTTGGTCGAGCTGGCCAAGTTCCTGGACGCCAGCGCCGACATGGTGAAGGTCCGCTTCAGCGAGAACCAGATCTTCTTTGAGAAGGGCTCCACCATCCTGGTCTCCCGGCTGATCGACGGCACGTACCCCAATTACGAGCAGGTCATCCCCAAGAAGAACGAGCAGCTGCTGGTGGCCGGCGCCGAGGAGCTGCTCAAGGCAGTGCGCCGGGTGGGCATCTTGGCCTCTGAGAAGTCCAGCCCTGTCAAGCTGGTGCTCAAAGGGGGCAGCCTCACCATCCAGAGCAGCACGCCAGACCTGGGCGAGGCCGAGGAAGAGCTGGCCGTGGAGTACGCCGGCACCGACATGACCCTGGCCTACAACGCCCGCTATTTGCAGGACTGCCTCAAGGTGCTGGGCAGCGCCAAGGTGGAGCTCCGCCTCTCCTCCCCGCTCAACCCGGCGCTGGTGGCGCCGGCCGGGGATGACGGCAGCTATCTCTATGTTGTGATGCCCATGCGGCTCTAGCCGCCGGGGGCAGAGCGACCGCATTGCCAGGCCGGCGCGGGAGCCGGGCCTGAGGGCCATTGATAGAAAGGGCATGCATGTACGCTGAAGGCGAGAAGATACTGCCGGTCAACATCGAAGAGGAGATGAAGCACTCCTACATCGATTACGCCATGAGCGTGATCGTGGGGCGCGCGCTGCCGGACGTGAGGGACGGGCTGAAGCCGGTGCACCGCCGCCTGCTCTACGCCATGTGGGAGATGGGGCTGGACCCCAGCAAGCCCTACCGCAAGTCCGCCAAGATCGTGGGCGAGGTGATGGGCAACTACCACCCCCATGGCGACAGCGCCATCTACGACACCATGGTGCGCCTGGCCCAGGAATGGAACATGCGCTATCCCCTGGTGGACGGCCAGGGCAACTTCGGCAGCGTGGATGGCGATCCGCCGGCGGCCATGCGCTACACCGAGGCCCGGCTGGCCAAGGTGTCCGGCGAGATGCTGGCGGACATCGAGAAGGAGACCGTCGACTTCACCCCCAACTATGATGAGAGCCGCCTGGAGCCGGTGATCCTGCCGGTCAAGCTGCCCAACCTGCTGGTCAACGGCAGCGCCGGCATCGCCGTGGGCATGGCCACCAACATCCCGCCCCACAACCTGGGCGAGGTGGCCGATGCCCTGTGCCTGCTCATCGACAACCCCGAGGCCACGGTGGACGAGCTGGCCAAGGTGGTCAAGGGCCCGGATTTCCCCACCGGCGGCTACATCCTGGGCCGCGACGGCATCCGCGATGCCTTCCGCACCGGCCGCGGCAGCATCCAGCTGCAGGCCAAGGCCAGCATCGAGACCGACAAGAAGGACCGCGAGAAGATCGTGGTGCACGAGCTCCCTTACCAGGTCAACAAGGCCCAGCTCATCGAGGCCATGGCCGAGCTGGTGCGCGACAAGAAGGTGGAAGGGGTCAAGGACCTGCGCGATGAGAGCGACCGCGAGGGCATGCGCATCGTCATCGAGCTGCAGAAGGACGCCAACGCCCAGGTGCTGCTCAATCAGCTCTACAAGCACACCAACCTGCGCACCAGCTTCAGCATCATCATGCTGGCCCTGGTGGACGGCCAGCCGCGCATCTTGAACCTGAAGGGGCTGCTGCATTTCTTTATCCTGCACCGCAAGGAAGTGATCGTCCGCCGCGCCAAATTTGAACTGGCCAAGGCCGAGCGCCGCGCCCACATCCTCGAGGGCTATAAGGTCGCGCTGGACAACCTGGACGCGGTCATCAAGCTGATCCGCGCCAGCAAGAATACTGAGGAGGCCCGCGAGGGCCTGATGCGGCGCTTCAAGCTCTCCGAGATCCAGGCGGTGGCCATCCTCGAGCTGCGCCTGCAGTCGCTCACCAACCTGGAGCGCAAGAAGATCGACGACGAATACCTGGAGGTCATCAAGACCATCGAGCGCCTCAAGGGCCTGCTGGCCAGCGACAAGAAGATCCTGGCCCTCATCAAGGAGGAGACGCTGGCGGTCAAGGAGCAGTACGGCGACCCCCGGCGCACCGAGATCATCGCCAAGGCCCAGGACCTGACGGTGGAGGACCTGATCGCCGAGGAGCAGATGGTGGTCACCCTCTCGCACGGCGGCTACATCAAGCGCCTGCCGGTGGGCACCTACCGCAGCCAGAAGCGGGGCGGCAAGGGTGTGGCGGCCATGGGGACCAAGGAGGAGGACTTCGTGGAAGCCCTCTTCGTGGCCAGCACCCATGACGTGCTGCTGGTCTTCACCAACATCGGCAAGGTGCACTGGCTCAAGGTCTTTGAGATCCCCGAGACCAGCCGCGCCGCCAAGGGCAAGCACATCAGCAACCTTCTGCAGATGGCCAAGGATGAGCAGGTGGCCTCGGTGATCGCCGTGCGCGACTTCCAGCAGGAGGCCTTCTTGGTGATGGGCACTCGCAAGGGCCTGGTCAAGAAGACCAAGCTGGAGGCCTACGGCAATCCGCGCAATGGCGGCATCATCGCCATCACCCTCACCGAGGGCGACACCCTCATCGACGTCCAGCTGGGCACCGACAAGGAGGACCTGGTGCTGGCCACCTTCGAGGGCATGGCCATCCGCTCCTCTCTGGAGGAGGTGCGCGAGGTGGGCCGCGTGGGCCAGGGCGTGAAGGGCGTGACCTTGGAGAAGAAGGATTATGTGGTGGGCATGGAGGTGGTGCGCGACCCCAAGGGCACCCTGCTCACCGTCACCCAGCATGGCTTTTTTTTTTTAATGATACTGCGACCACCGAGATCTACACTCTTTCCCTACACGACGCTCTTCCG
>CAYXCT010000011.1:0-18531 GCA_964463435.1 uncultured bacterium
TCCGCCACCGCCCGCGCCCGCGTGCCGGTGATGAGCCCCAGCGCGCCCCGCGCCGTCTTCACCAACCTGACGCGCGACCACCTCGACTTCCATGGCAGCATGGCCGCCTACCGCCAGGCCAAGGGCCGGCTCTTCGGCATGCTGCGCGAGCAGGCCTCCTGCGCGGCCGTCAACCTGGACGACCCGGCCGCGGGCTTCATGGCCCGCCATGCCAGCCGCGGCGCGCTGGTGCTGGGCTACGGGCTGTCGGCCAAGGCCGCGGTGCGGGCGCTGGCCCCGGCTTTCAGGCCGGACGCCACCCGCTTCAAGCTGGCCCTGCCCGGGGCCAAGCCCCTGTCCCTGCGCATGCCGCTGCCCGGCCGCTTCAACCTGAGCAACGGACTGGCGGCCGCGGCCGCGGCCTGGGGCATGGGCCTGGACCGCCGCGCCATCGCCGCCGGGCTGGAGAAGCCCGCGGTGCCGCCCGGCCGCTTTGAGCGCGTGGAGGCGGGCCAGCCCTTCAGCGTGATCGTGGACTATGCCCACACCCCGGACGGCCTCGAGCGCGCGCTGGAGGCGGCGCGGGAGTTCACCCCAGGCCGGCTGATCGTGGTCTTTGGCTGCGGCGGAGACCGCGACCGCGGCAAGCGGCCCTTGATGGGGCGCCTGGCCTACCGCTTGGCCGACCTGGTGGTGCTCACCAGCGACAACCCGCGCAGCGAGGACCCGGCCGCCATCCTGGCCGAGATCCGGGCCGGCATCCCCGAGGGCCGCGGCGACATCCGCCGCGTGCTCTGCCTGGAGGACCGCGCGGCCGCCATCCGCCGGGGCATCAAGATGGCCCGCAAGGGCGACACCGTGCTGGTGGCCGGCAAGGGGCATGAGGACTATCAGCTCATCCAGGGCCGCAAGCGGCCCTTTGACGACCGCCTGGCCTGCCGCGCGGCCATCCAGGAGCTCGCCTGATGCTGGCCCTGAGCCTCGGGCGCGGCGCGCAGGCGATGGGCGGCCGGGTGCTGGCGCCCTGCCGGCAGGACATCCGCGGCTTGAGCACGGACAGCCGCAGCCTCCGCAAGGGCCAGGCCTTTTTGGCCCTGCGCGGGGAGCGCTTTGACGGCCATGCCTACCTGGGCCAGGCCCTGGGCCAGGGGGCCGCGGCGCTGGTGGCCGAGCGCTTCAGCCCGGCGCTGATCCAGCGGGCGCGCCGGCAGGGTCGCGGCCTGGTGCAGGTGGCGGACAGCCTGGCCGGCCTGCAGGCCCTGGCCGCGGACCAGCGCCAGATCTGGGGCGGCCCGGTGGCGGCCATCACCGGCAGCAACGGCAAGACCGGCACCAAGGACGCCCTGGCCCATCTGCTGGGCCTGAAGGGCCCGGTGCTGGCCACGGGCGGCAACTTCAACAACCACGTGGGCCTGCCGCTCACCCTGCTCTCTCTGGAGCGGGGGCACAAGAGCGCGGCGCTGGAGATGGGCATGAGCCACGCCGGCGAGCTGGCCCTGCTCTCGCGCCTGGCCCGGCCCGATGTGGCGGTGGTGACCAACGTGGGCATCGCCCACCTGGGGCATTTCAAGAGCCGGGCCGCGCTGGCCGCGGCCAAGGCCGAGCTGGTGCAGGGCCTGCGAAGCGGCGCTGCCGCGGCCCTCAACGGCGATGACCCGCGGGTGCGCGCCATGGCCGGGCTCAAGCCCGGCCTGCGCATCCTGCTCTATGGGCGAGGCCCCCAGTGCGCGCTCAGGCTCTCGCAGGCCAAGGACAGGGGCGCCGGCGGGCTCAAGGGCCTGCTGCTGCTGGATCATCCGCTGCTGGGCAAGGCGCGGGCCAGGCTGGCGCTCAAGCGCGGGGGCCGGCCCGGGGCCGGCAGCGCCCTGGCCGCCCTGGCCGCCGGGCTGTGGATGGGGCTGGACCTGCGGGCCATGGCCGCGCGTCTTGAGGGCTGGGAGCCGCCCGCCCGCTGGCGCCTGCAGGCGGAGCCCCTCGGCAGGCTCGCGGCCACCGCCCTGCTGGACTGCTACAACGCCAGCCCGGATTCCATGGCTGCCGCCTTCGAATACCTGGCCTTGAGCGCGCCCAAGGCCCCCCGCCTGGCCGCGCTGGGCGACATGCTGGAGCTGGGGCCCTCGGCGCCCAAGCTGCACCGCGCCTGCGGCAGGGCTGCCCGGCGCTCGGGCATCTGGGCCCTGGCCGCGCTGGGGCCCATGGCCGAGGAGACCTGCCGGGGCTTCGGGCCCAATTCGGCGGCCTTTCCCGCGGAGGGGCATGCGGCCGCCGCCGCTTGGATCGCAGAGCGCCTGGCCCCGGGGGCCTGGGTGCTGGTGAAGGGGAGCCGCGGCATGCGCATGGAGCGCGTCGCCGAATCGCTGAGAGGCTAGCGCATGGTCTACGCATGGCTCTACCCGCTGCATGACATCATCCATGCCTTCAATGTCTTCCGCTACGTCACCTTCCGCGCGGTGTACGCGGCGATCTTCGCCCTGGCCATCAGCTTTTTGCTCGGCAAGTGGACCATCGCCAAGCTGAAGGAGATGAAGGTGGGCCAGCCGGTGCGCCAGGACGGGCCGCAGACCCACCTGAAGAAGCAGGGCACCCCCACCATGGGCGGCGTGCTCATCCTCTTCGCGGTCATCGCCTCCAGCCTCATCTGGGCGCGCTGGGACAACCGCTACCTGTGGATGCTGCTGGCCACGGCCGCGTGGTTCGGGGGCCTGGGGGCCTGGGACGACTTCGCCAAGCTCAAGGCGCGCAAGAGCGACGGGCTCTCGGCCAAGTCCAAGCTGGCCCTGCAGCTCCTGGGCGCCGGGCTGGTGATGGCCATCTACATCCGCACCAACCCGGCGGGCTTCGCCCACGCCTCTGAGCTCAACCTGCCCTTCATCCGGCAGCCCCTGCCCCTGCCCGCCTGGTTCCACGTGGCTTTGAGCATGCTGGTCATCGCCGGCATGAGCAACGCCGTCAACCTGACCGATGGCCTGGACGGCCTGGCCGCCGGCACCTCGGCACTGGTCGCGCTGGTGATGGTGGTGGCCGCCTACCTGGCCGGCAACTACAAGCTGGCCGAGTACCTGCGCATCCCCTTCCTGCCGGGCATGGGCGAGGGCGCGGTGGTGATGGCGGGGGTCTTCGGCGCCTGCCTGGGCTTCCTCTGGTTCAACGCCTACCCGGCGGCGGTCTTCATGGGCGACACCGGCAGCCTGGCCCTGGGCGCGCTCTTCGGCGCCGTGGCGGTGCTCGCCGAGCAGGAGCACCTGCTGGCCATCGTGGGCGGCATCTTCGTCATCGAGATGCTCTCGGTGATGATCCAGGTGGCCAGCTTCAAGCTGCGCGGCAAGCGCGTCTTCAAGATGGCGCCCTTGCACCATCATTTCCAGCTGCACGGCTGGGATGAGCCCAAGGTCATCGTCCGCTTCTGGATCGTGGCCATCGTGCTGGTGCTGCTCTCCCTCTCAACCCTCAAGCTGAGGTGAGCATGAACGGGACACTCCCCGGACTGGCCGGCCGCAAGGCCGTGGTCTTCGGGCTCGGCAAGAGCGGCCTGGCGGCCGTGCGGGCCCTGCTGGGCCTGGGCGCCCAGGTGGTGGCCACCGACCAGCGCGAGCGCGGCCAGCTGGAGCCCTTCGCCAGCCAGGCCCTGGCCCTGGGGGCCTCGCTGGCCTTGGGCGGCCACCCCGAGGGCCTGGCGCAGGGCGCGGCCCTGGTGGTGGTCTCACCCGGCGTGCCCAGCAGCCTGCCGGCGCTCGCCAAGGCTTTAGCCGCCGGCGTGCCCCGCATCAGCGAGCTGGAGCTGGCCTGGCGCCTCTCGCGCTCGCCCTGGGCCGCCATCACCGGCACCAACGGCAAGACCACCACCACCAGCCTGCTGTACGCCCTCTTCGAGGCTGCTGGGCGCCCCGCCCTGCTGGGCGGCAACATCGGCGTCGCGCTGGCGGACAAGACCGCCGGCCTAGACCCTTCGGCCGTGGTGGTGGCCGAGGTCTCCAGCTTCCAGCTGGATGACATGCCCAGCTTCAAGCCCAGGGCCGCGGTGGTCACCAACATCACCCCCGACCACCTGGACCGCTACCCGAGCATGCAGGCTTATGTGGAATCCAAGGCCAAGGTGGCCGCCAACCAGGGCCCGGGCGATGTGCTGGTGCTGAACCAGGCCGACCCTTACACGCCGCTGCTGGCCGAGCGGGCGCGGGGCCAGGTCTGGGCCTTCAGCCGCCAAGCCGAGCCGGCCCAGGGCGCCTTTTTGCGCAGCGGCCAGCTCTGGCTCAGGGCCGGCGGCGCCGAGCGCGCGCTGCTGCCGGCGGATGAGATCGGCATCCGCGGCCCCCACAACCTGGAGAATGCCATGGCCGCGGCCCTGGCCGGGGCGGCGATGGGCCTGCCCGATGAGGCCATGGCCCGGGGCCTGCGCGGCTTCAAGGGCGTGGAGCACCGCCTGGAGGACTGCGGCCAGGTGGGCGGCGTGCTCTTCATCAACGACAGCAAGGGCACCAATGTGGATTCGGTGGAGAAGGCCCTGCTGAGCTTTGGCGGCCCCATCCAGCTGATCCTGGGCGGCCGCGACAAGCACGGCGACTTCACGGCCTTGAGCGGCCTGCTCCGCGAGCGGGTGGCCCGCGTGCTGCTGCTGGGCGAGGCCAGCGATGTGATCGAAAGCCAGCTCAAGGGCGTGGTGCCCATGGCCCGGGTGGCCGACATGGCCGAGGCCGTGCGCCAGGGCTATGCCGCCAGCCCGCGCGGCGGCCAGGTGCTGCTCTCGCCCGGCTGCGCCAGCTTTGACATGTACCGCAGCTATGAGCACCGCGGACAGGTCTTCAAGGCCGAGGTCGAGCGGCTTCGCAAGGAGGCGGCATGAGCAGCGAGCGGCTGGGAATGGCGGAGCGGCGGGGCAGCCCTGACCTGGCCCTGGCCCTGGCCACCCTGATGCTGGTGGTGGTGGGCATGCTCCTCATCTACAGCGCCAGCGCCATCCTGGCCCTGGGGCGCTATGGCGACAGCTACCACTTCATCAAGAGCCAGCTCTTCTTTTTGGGCCTGGGCGTGGCCGCTGGCGCGGTGGTGCTGACCCAGCCCCTGGAGTCCCTGCGCCGCTGGGCCGCCCCGGCCATGGCCCTCTCCCTGGCCCTGCTGGCGCTGGTGCTGGTGCCGGGCCTGGGCCGCCGGGTGGGCGGCGCGCGGCGCTGGCTCTTCGGCTTTCAGCCCAGCGAGCTGGCCAAGCTGGCCCTGGTGGTCTTCAGCGCCGAGCGCATCGCGCGGGCCGCGGAGGGCGCCGATTGGCTCAAGGAGTGCCTGCTTCCGGTGGCCGGGGCCACCGGCCTGGCCTGCGGCCTGCTCATCCTGGAGCCCGACTTCGGCAGCACCATGCAGGTGGCGCTGCTCGGCACCGGCATGCTCTTCTTGGCCGGGCTGCCCAGCCTGTTCTTCGTGGCGCCCCTGGCGGTGATCATCCCGGCTGGGGTGCTCTTCGTCACCCATTCGGCCTACCGCATGCGCCGGGTCGAGATCTTCTTGGACCCCTGGAAGGACCCCCAGGGCAAGGGCTTCCAGATCTGCCATTCCCTGATGGCCTTCGGCTCGGGCGGCCTGCTGGGCGCCGGGCTGGGCCAGGGCGTGCAGAAGCTCTACTACCTGCCGGAGCCGCACACCGACTTCATCTTCGCCACCGCTGGCGAGGAGTTCGGGTTCCTGGGCTGCCTGCTCATCCTGGGCGTCTTTTTGGTCTTCCTCTGGCGCGGCGTGATGATCAGCCTTAAGCTGGAGCAGCCCTTCCTCAAGCTGGCCGCCGCGGGCATCACCGCCCTCTTCGGCCTGCAGCTGGCCATCAACCTCTTTGTGGTGCTGGGCATGGCTCCCACCAAGGGCACCACCCTGCCCTTCTTGAGCCAGGGCGGCTCGGCCCTGGTGGTGGACCTGCTGGGCGTGGCCCTGCTCTTGAACCTGTCGCGCCACCTGGGTGAGCGGCGATGAGGCTGGCCTTCACCGGCGGCGGCACCGGGGGCCATGTGGCCCCGGCCCTGGCGGTGGCGCGCCTGGCCCGCGCCCAGGGCCATGACTGCTGCTACCTGGGCACGGCCCGCGGCATCGAGGCCGACATGGTTCCGCGCGAGGGCCTGCCCTTCCACACCCTTCCCGCCAGCGGCCTGCTGCGCTCGGCCTCGCCCAAGGCGCTGCTGCACAACCTGCTCATCCCGGCCACCCTGCTGGGCGGCGTGCTGGCCGCCCGCCGCGCGCTCAAGGCCAGCCATAGCCAGGCGGTGCTGGCCACCGGGGGCTTTGTCAGCCTGCCGGTGGGCCTGGCGGCCAGGAGCCTGGGCCTGCCCCTGGTGGTGCATGAGAGCAACGCCCGGCCGGGGCTGGCCAACCGGCTGCTGGCCCGCATGGCCAAGGCGGTGTGCCTGAGCTACGAGCCCAGCACCGGGCTCAAGCCCGGCCAGGCGCTCACCGGCAACCCGGTGCGGCTGGCCTCCGGGCTGCCACCCCGCCCGGGCGCGCTGAAGGCCTTCGGCCTGGAGCCCGACCGCTTCACCCTCTTCGTCTTCCCGGGCAGCCGGGCCGCCCACAGCATCAACCAGGCGGTGGAGGCGGCCCTGCCCGCGCTGGAGGCCGCCCCTGAGCGCCTGCAGCTCTTGTGGATGGCGGGCATGCATGACTACACCCACGCCGTCCGGGTGGCCAAGCAGTGCCGCATCCCGGTCTCGGCGCACAGCTTCATCCATGACACGGCCTCGGCCTACGCCTGCGCCGACCTGGTGCTGGCGCGCGCCGGGGCCAGCACCCTGGCCGAGCTGGCGGTGCTGGGGCTGCCCTCGCTGCTGGTGCCCTATCCCTTCGCCACCGGCAGGCACCAGGACGCCAACGCGGCCCAGTTCGCCGAGGCCGGCGCCGCCGCGGTGCTGGCGGATGATGCCTTGAGCGGGGAGAGCCTGGCTCGCGCGGTGCTGGCGCTGGCCGGGGACGGGAAAGCCCTGCGGCGCATGGCCGCGGCCGCCAAGGTGCTGGGCCGGCCTGATGCCGCCGAGCGCGTCTACGCCATCCTGGAAGGAGCCCTGTCATGAGCGGACAGTTCCGCAAGACCCAGCGACTGCACTTCGTCGGCATCGGCGGCAGCGGCATGTCGGGCATCGCCGAGGTGCTGATCAACATGGGCTACAAGGTCTCGGGATCGGACCTGCGCGAGAGCGAGGCCACCCGGCGGCTGGCGGCCATGGGGGCGCGGGTGGCGGCGGGCCATGATGCCGCCAACCTGGGCGAGGCCGAGGTGGTGGTCATCAGCGACGCGGTGGCGGCCACCAACCCGGAGATCGCCGAGGCCCGCCGGCGCGGCGTGCCGGTGGTCCGCCGGGCCGAGATGCTGCATGAGCTGATGCGCCTCAAGTACGGCGTGTGCGTGGCCGGCACCCACGGCAAGACCACCACCACCAGCATGGCCAGCCTCATCCTGCAGCAGGGCGGCCTGGACCCCACCATCATCATCGGCGGGGTGCTGGGAGCCCTGGGCAGCAACGCCCGCCTGGGCCAGGGCGAGTACTTCGTGGTGGAGGCCTGCGAGGCCTTTGGCAGCTTCTTGCACTTGAGCCCCGCGGTGGCGGTGGTCACCAACATCGACAACGACCACCTGGACTACTACCAGAACATGGACAGCCTGCGCGACGCCTTCGTGCGCTTCGTCAACAAGCTGCCCTTCTACGGCTTCGCCGTGGTGTGCGGGGATGACCCCGGGGTGCGCGAGATCCTGCCCCGGCTGGAGCGCAAGGTGCTGCGCTACGGCTTCGGCGAGGGCAGCCATTACCGCGCGGTGGATGTGCAGGTGCGGGGCATGGGGAGCAGCTGCGAGCTGCTGCAAGAGGGCCGCTCCCTGGGGCGCCTGGCGCTCAAGGTGCCGGGCCGCCACAACCTGCTGAACGCGGTGGCCGCCGCCGCGGTGGGCCTGGAGCTGGGCCTGAGCTTTGAGGATTGCGCCAAGGCCCTGGCGGGCTTCACGGGAGCCCACCGGCGCTTTCAGGTGCGGGGCCAGCAGGGCGGGGTGACGGTGGTGGATGACTATGCCCACCACCCCACCGAGGTGGCTGCCACCCTGGCGGCGGCCCGCGCCACCCTGCAGCCGGGGGGCCGCCTGCTGGTGGCCTTTCAACCCCATCTCTTCAGCCGCACGCGCGACCTCTATGAGGCCTTTGCCCAGAGCCTGAGCGCCGCGGACCAGGTCTTCCTCTGCGACATCTACCCCTCGCGCGAGCTGCCCATCCCCGGCGTCACCACCCAGCTGATCGTGGACGCGCTCAAGGCCCGCGGCTTCGCGCAGGCCTTCTACGCCCCGCTGCGCGACCAGCTGCTGGAGCCGGCGCTCAAGGCCCTCAAGCCGGGCGACCTCTTCTTGACCATGGGCGCCGGCACCATCGACGCCCTGGGCCCGCAGGTTCTGGATGGCCTGAAGGCTGGGCATTCATGACCATGCGCGGCTCCTACTTCCAGCGGCGCATCTGCTGGACCCACCCCTTTCGGACGGATGAGCCCATGGCTGACTTGGATGAGCTGAAGGCAATGCTGGGGCCGCGGCTGAAGCAGCACGAGCCCCTGCGGCTGCACACCAGCTTCCGCATCGGCGGCCCGGCCGATGCCCTGGCCCTGGTGAACGACAGCGCCGAGCTCAAGGCCTGCCTGGACTGGGCGGCGGAGGCCCGGCTCCCGGTCTTCGTGCTGGCGGCCGGCACCAACCTGCTGGTGCGCGACGGCGGGCTGCGCGGCCTGGCGGTGAAGCTGGAGGGCGAGTTCAAGGATGTGTCCATCGACGGCAGCCGGGTGCGCGGCGGGGCTGGCGCGCTGCTGGCCGCGGTGGCGCGCCGCGCCGGCGAGCGGGGCTTGAGCGGGCTGGAATGGGCGGTGGGCATCCCCGGCACCCTGGGCGGGGGGCTGGTGATGAATGCCGGCGCCCATGGCGGGGACCTGGCCCAGGTGGCGCGGCGGCTGGGCCTGCTGGAGGCCGGCGAGCTGCGCGAGATCTCGGCCGCGGAGGCCGGCTTCGGCTACCGCAGCAGCCGCTTCAAGGCCGGGGGGGCCCTGCTGCTGTGGGCCGAGCTGGAGCTGAAGCCGGGCGACCCGCTGGAGATCCAGGCGCGCATGCGCGAGGCGCTGGACAGGCGCAAGGCCAGCCAGCCGCTGGAGCTGCCCAACGCCGGCTGCGTGTTCAAGAATCCTGCTGGCGGCTCGGCCGGCCAGCTGATCGAGGCGGCCGGCCTGAAGGGGCTGCGCCGCGGCGGGGCGGAGATATCCGAGCTGCACGCCAACTTTGTGGTCAACCGCGGGGACGCCAGCGCGGCGGATGTGCTGTGGCTGATGGAGGAGGCGCGCAAGGCCGTGCTGGCCAAGTCCGGCATCCGGCTGGAGAGCGAGATCCTGGTGCTGGGGGAGGAGGCATGAAGCCCCTGCGCGTGGCAGTGCTGGCCGGCGGCATCTCGGCGGAGCGCGGCATCTCCCTGCTCTCGGGCGCGGAAGTGCTGGCCGGCTTCAAGAGCCTGGGCTGGCCCTGCGCCGGCTTTGACATGGTGGCGGATGGCAAGCCGCCCAAGGACGGGGCGCGGGGCTTCCGCAAGGTGGCGGTGAGCCGGCTGGCCGCGGCTCTCAAGGCATGGAAGCCGGGCGTGGCCTTCTTGGCCCTGCACGGGACCGGCGGCGAGGATGGCTGGGTGCAGGGCCTGCTCGACCTGGCCGGCCTGCCCTACACGGGCAGCGGATGCAAGGCCTCGGCCGTGGCCATGGACAAGGTGATGTCCAAGCAGCTCTTTGAGAAGGCGGGCATCCCCACCCCGGCCTGGTCGGTGGCGCCCAGCGACCTGCGGCGCGCGGTGAAGGCCCCCGGGCCTCTGATCGTCAAGCCGGCGGAGCAGGGATCGGCGGTGGGCGTGAGCCTGGTGCGCGACGCGCCCGCCTTCCGCAGGGCCCTCAAGGCCGCCTCGGGCTTTGGGCCGGTGCTGGTGGAGCGCTTCATCCCCGGCCGCGAGCTGACGGTGGGCGTGCTGGGAAGCCAGGCCCTGCCGGTGGTGGAGATCGTGCCCAAGAATGAGTTCTATGACTGGGAGAGCAAGTACGCCCCGGGCGGCAGCCGGCACCTGTGCCCGGCGCCCCTGCCAGCCGCGGTGGCCGCGCGGGCCCAGGCGCTGAGCCTGGCCGCCCACCGGGCCCTGGGCTGCCGCGGGTACAGCCGGGCCGACCTGCGCCTGGACCCCAAGGGCGGGCTGTGGATGCTGGAGGTGAACACCCTGCCGGGCATGACCCGGGTGAGCCTGATGCCGGACGCGGCCAAGGCCGCGGGCATGGGCTTTGAGGATCTCTTGAAGGCCATGGTGAAGGAGAGCCTGGCGGCTTAGCCGCGGGCAAGGGAGGCGGGATGGCGGTCTTGCGCGGATGGCGAGACAACCGGGATGAGAGGGAGCGGCGCGAAGCGGGGCAGGGCCACGGCCAGGCCTGGCAGACCCTGCATGCCCGCGCGCCCCGCGGCGCCCGCCAGCCCGGCTTCTTGGACCGCATGCTGGGCCGCGGAGCCCAGGCCAGCCTGGCCCGCCCCATGGCCCGGCCCCTGGCCAAGCCCGCGCCCGCGCGGCCCATGGCCCGGCCGCGGCTGGAGATGCACGGCAGCCAGGCGCCCCAGCCGCTGCGGCACAGGGGCTTCCTGCGGGCGGCCCTGGCCCTGGGCCTGCTGGCCTGGGCCTTGGCGGCCTTCAAGCCCTGGCGGCACGTGCCGGACCTGGTGGCTGGGCTCAAGTCCATGCGCGGCCATGCCAGCGCGCCCAAGGTCATGCATCCGGCCGTTGCCGACCCCCTGCTGGCGCTGCTGCCCACCCCGGTGGCCGCGCCGGCCCAGACCGCGGCGCCCACGCCTGCCGGCACCCCGGTGGCCCATCTGCGCGAGGCCGCCGCGGCCCTGGTGAAGGCGGGCGATGGCCGCTGGTACGCCGTGGACCGGCTGGGCTATGCCGAGCCCAGCCTGGGGCCGGACCAGCCCAGCACCCTGGGGCTTCCCTTTTTGACCGGCGCCCGCGTGCAGGCGGTGGCTGAGGGCGGTCAATGGCGGATGAAGGTCTCGGGCGCGGAGTCGCTGGCCGGCATCCTGCCCCTGCGCCAGCAGCTGGCCACCGAGGTGGAGAGCATCGACCTCGCGGACCCGGCAGACCCGGTGCTGCGAACGGTGGATGGCGCCACGGTGCGCCTGGGCGATGGGGTGAGCTTTAGCCGCCAGGCCTGGCTGGCCGCGGTGCTGGCCGACCTGGCCGCCAAGGGCAAGCGCGCCTCACAGATAGACCTTCGCTTTCGCGGGCAGGCGGTGGTGCGCCTGGCCGCCCGTTGAACCAACGCTCTCAGGAGAAGCCCATGGCCAAGACCGACAGAGAAGCCCCAGCCCATGACCTGGTCGTGGGCCTGGACCTGGGCACCACCAAGACCTGCTGCCTGATCGCCGACATCGGCCCGGGCGGCGAGCTGAACATCGTGGGCGTGGGCACCGTGCCCAGCTCGGGCATGCGCAAGGGGGTGGTGGTCAACATAGAGAACACCGTCGACTCCATCCAGCGCGCGGTGCGCGAGGCGGAGCGCATGGCCGGGGTCAAGGTGACCAGCGACTTTGTCAGCGTGGGCGGCGAGCACATCAAGGGCATGACCAGCAACGGGGTCATCGCCGTGTCGCGCAAGGACAAGGAGATCACCCAGGAGGACGTGGACCGGGTGGTGGAGGCCGCCAAGGCCATCGCCATCCCCCAGGAGCGCGAGATCATCCACGTGCTCAGCCAGGAGTATGTCATCGACAACCAGGAGGGCATCAAGGACCCCATCGGCATGTCGGGGGTGCGCCTGGAGGCCGTGGTGCACGTGGTGACCGGCAGCTCCACCGCGGTGCAGAACATCGTCAAGAGCGTCGAGCGGGCCGGTCTGGTGGTGGAGGACCTGGTGCTGCAGCCCATGGCCTCGGCCCAGGCGGTGCTGACCGCCGATGAGCGCGAGCTGGGCGTGGCGCTGGCCGACATCGGCGGCGGCACCACCGATGTGATCATCTATCTGGACGGCGCGGTGCGCTACACCGGGGTGGTGCCGGTGGGCGGCAACCAGCTCACCCGCGATGTGGCCATCGGCCTGCGCACCCCCAATGACGAGGCCGAGGAGCTCAAGCGGCGCTGGGGCGGCTGCCAGGCGGCCAAGGTGGATGAGGCCGAGGAGATCAGCGTGGCGGGGGTGGGCGGCCGCAGCCAGCGAAGCTTGCCGCGCCGCGCGCTGGTGGAGATCTTGCAGCCCCGCATGGAGGAGCTGCTGAGCCTGGTGGATGACGAGATCAAGAAGAGCCGCTTCGGCGACGGGCGCCTGGCGGCGGGCGTGGTGCTGACCGGCGGCCAGGCCCAGCTGGATGACAGCGCCCCGCTGGCAGAGACCATCCTCAAGCAGCAGGTGCGGGTGGCGCGGCCCCAGGGGCTCACCGGGCTGTCGGACGTGGTCAGCTCGCCTGAATTCTCGACCGCCGTGGGCTTGGTGGCCTACGGCGCCAGCCACAAGACCCCCGGCGGGCCCGCGCGCTTTGCCGGCGGCCCGGCAGCCGGCGGGCCCGGCTTCTTCGAGCGCATCAAGCACGCCCTCTCAGAGTACTTCTGACCATCCCCCATTCCGGAGGAACCATGTTCGAGCTCGAGGAATCAAGCCTGCCCAACGCCGTCATCAAGGTGGTGGGCGTGGGCGGCGCCGGCGGCAATGCCGTCAACCGCATGGTGCAGGCCGGCATGAAGGGGGTGGAGTTCATCGCCCTCAACACCGACCTGCAGGTGCTGGAGAAGAACCTGGCGCCGGTCAAGATCCAGATCGGCGCCGAGCTGACCCAGGGCAAGGGCACCGGCGCCAACCCCGAGGTGGGGCGGCGGGCGGCCCTGGAGTCGCAGGAGGCCATCGCCGCGGCCCTGCGCGGGGCGGACATGATCTTCGTGGCGGCGGGCATGGGCAAGGGCACCGGCACGGGCGCGGCCCCGGTGGTGGCCGAGATAGCCCTCTCGCTGGGCATCCTCACCCTGCCGGTGGTCACCCGGCCCTTCAGCACCGAGGGGGCCACGGTGCGCAGCCGCGCTGAGCAGGGCCTGGAGGCCCTGGGCAAGGTGGTGGAGAGCATGCTGGTCATCCCCAATGACCGCCTGCTGCAGATGGCCGGCAAGATCCCGGTGATGGGGGCCTTTGCCCTGGCCGATGAGACCCTGCGCCACGCCGTGCAGAGCATCGCCGACATCATCACCCAAGAGGGCGCGGTGAACGTGGACTTCAACGACGTGTGCACGGTCATGCGCCGCAAGGGCGGTGTCTACATGGGCGTGGGCACGGCCTCGGGCGAGGGCGCGGCCCAGCGCGGGGTGGGATCGGCGCTGGCCAATCCCTACCTGGAGAATGTGGCCATCGAGGGCGCCAATGGCGTCCTGCTCAACCTCACCGTGCGCAGCGAGGACCTCTGCACCACCGAGGACCTGCAGACCATCCTCAAGGTGGTGCAGGGCGTGGTGGACCCCAACGCCGAGCTGCTGTGGGGCATCGGCATCAACCCCAACCAGGCTGACGACCTGAAGGTGACGCTCATCGCCACCGGCTTCACCCGCCACACCGCCGCGGAGACGGCCCTGGCGCGCATCGACCTGCCCATGGCGCGGCCCCGCCAGGCCGCGGCCCAGGCGCCCGCCCGCAACCTGATGATGGGCGACCTGACCGGCTCCAGCGAGGACCTTGAGATCCCCACCTTCCTGCGCCGCCAGATGGTCGGAAAGTGAGGGGCTAGCCCGTGAAGCGCGGCTCCCAGACCCTGGCCCTGCTGCTGGCGCTCGCCCCCCTCTTGTGGGCGGCGGGAGAGGCCGCGCCCAAGGCCATGCGCCTGGAGCGGGGCGGCCAGAGCCGGGTGCTGGCGCTGGTGGATGCCGAGGGCGGGCCCAGCCTGCCCGTGAAGGAGGCGGCGCTGCTGGCCGGCGCGGTGGTCACCTGGCAATCCTCATCCCATTGCCTGCTGCTGGAGGCGCGGGGCCATGCCTACCGCCTGGCCCTGCATCAGCCCTGGGTGTATGTGGATGCCGAGAAGCGCCTGCCCTTGCCCTATGGCTTCTGCATGCAGGCTGGCAGGCCGGTGATGGACCTGGAGAGCCTGCAGGCTCTGCTGGCGGCCATGGATGCCGGGGCGCAGGCGCCGCCGGGCCAGGCCGTGGCCATGCGGCCGGCTGAGGAGGCCGAGCCAACGCCAAGCCCGGCCCCGCTGGCGGCCATGGCCGTGCCCACGCCGCTCCCCGCGCCTGCCAGGCCGGAGCCAGCCAAGGCCCCCGAGCTGCCTCCCTCGGCCAAGGCAGTGCGCAAGATCATCATCGACCCCGGCCATGGCGGCTTTGACAGCGGCGCCCTGGGCCATCATGGCGGCAGGGAGAAGGATGCCTGCCTGGACATAGGGCTGCGGCTGCGAGAGCTGCTGCGGGCGCGCCTGCCGGGCGTGAAGGTGCTGATGACCCGCGACCATGATGTCTTTGTGGAGCTCAAGGAGCGCACCCGCTTTGCCAACCGGCAGGACGCCGACCTCTTTGTCAGCATCCATGCCAACTCCAGCCCCAACAGCTCCAGCCACGGGACCCAAGTCTTCTTCTATGACAGCCAGTCCAGCAACAAGGATGCTGAAGTGCTGGCCAGGAGCGAGAACGAGGACGCCAACTATCTTGACATCATGCTCACCGACTTGAGCAAGACCGCGGTGCGGGACCAGAGCATAGATCTTGCCATGAAGGTGGAAGCCGAGCTGGTCAAGGGCCTGGGGCTCAAGGGCCGCCATCTGCAGTATGCGCCGTTCTATGTGCTGGCCAAGACCAAGATGCCCGCCATCCTGGTGGAGACAGCCTTCATCAGCAATGCCCAGGAGGAGCGCCTCTTGGGCACCAGCGCTTGGCGCGACAAGATGGCCAAAGCCATTGGGACTGGGGTGATGAGCTTCATCAAGGAGCCTGGGCAGTGAGCGGGCCTGGCTCCATGCCCTTTGTCCGCATCAGCCAGGGTGGATTTCAAGCTTTTACCAGCACCCGCCAAGGCGGGGTCAGCAATCACCCTTATTTAAGCTTGAATCTTGGCTTGCATGTGGGGGACGACCCGGTTTTAGCCCTGAAAAACAGGGAATTGCTGCTCACAGCGCGCGGTGTAAACCCGGGATCCATCGTCTGCTTGGAGCAGGTCCATGGCTCTGGCTTGGCTGAGATCGGCGGTCGAGAGCTGGGCGCTGGGGCAAGGGATCATTCCCAGAGCCTGAAGGGATTGGACGGGGCTTATACCCAGGCTCAAGGCTTGCATCTGGCAATCGGCCATGCGGATTGCCTGGCTTGCGTGATCGTGGACCACAGGCTCAAGGCCTTTGGCATGGCCCACGCTGGCTGGCGGGGCGCGCTTGCAGGGATCTTGCCAAAGCTGGTGCGGGCCATGCGCGAGGCCTTCCATTGCCGGCCCGAGGACCTTTGGGCTGGCCTCTCGCCCAACCTGCATGCCTGCTGCCTGCGCCTGGGGCCGGAGCAGCGCCAGCAGTTCAGCCAGGCTTGGCCGATTGTCAGCGCTTACATGCAGCGGGTGGATGATTCTGGATTCAACCTCTCCTTGAATGGCCTGGCAAGATTTCAGCTTCAGCAAGAGGGCGTGTCCGTGGAGCGGATGGAGGCGCAGGCTTTCTGCACCGGCTGCAACCCGGCGCTCTTCTTCTCGCATCGGCGGGACAAGGGGCGCACCGGGCGCATGTGGACAGTGGCGGGCTTTTGCGATGCCCAGCGGAGGGGATGATGCAGACCATGGCCAGGGAGGATGAGCGGCTGATCAGCAGGGGCGAGATGCAGGCCTTGCTATCCTTTGACCAGCTCAGCTTGCGCGAGGACCTGGCCCGCCGGGGGCAGGGAGCCTCTGGCGCGGCCGGGCGCTTGATGGGGGGATTGCGCGGCGCGCTGCGGGCTTTCGGATTCTCGCGGCCCAGCCCAAGCCGGGAGCGGCGCTGATGGCGGACGCTTTCGCGCTGGAAGTGGAGAGGGCTTTCGCCTTCCTCATGCCATTGGGCTTCGTGGCCCAGCCCATCCAGAGCACCCCGCTGGCGGAGCAGGTGGCCCTGCGCAGCAGCCAGGTGTAGGTGCTGGCCTGCCTTGAGCGCGGCGGCAGGCTGGCGCTCTATCTTGCCAAGGCCGTGGAGGACCAGGGCCCCTTTGACATGGACGAGGTGCATCCCCTCGCCGACCTGGTCCAGCTCACCCAGGGCCTGGAGGCGGCAAAAGCCCTGGAACAGGGCTTGGGCAGCGACCTCTCTGCCGGCCTGGACCTGCTGGCGGCCGCGCTCAAAGCCTGCGGCCCTGCCATCCTGAGCGGGGATGACAAGGTCTTTGGCGCCCTGGCCGATCAGCGCGTGGCCCGCAAGCGGCGGCGCAAGGAGAAGTTCCTGACTGAGCATCAATTCCCCCCCGAGGCTTTCGGCAGATAGGAGGCGGCATGCGCGGCATCATCCTGGCGGGCGGCAGCGGCACGCGCCTGTATCCCGCCACCACGGCGGTCAGCAAGCAGCTGCTGCCGGTCTTCAACAAGCCCATGGTCTATTACCCGCTCTCCACGCTGATGCTCAGCGGCATCCGCGAGGTGCTGGTGATCACCACGCCAGAGGATCAGGCCCAGTTCCAGCGCCTGCTCAGGGATGGCTCGCACCTGGGCTTGCGCATCGAGTACGCGCCCCAGCCGCGGCCCGAGGGCCTGGCCCAGGCCTTCATCATCGGCAAGCGCTTCCTCAAGGGCAGCAAGAGCGCCGCCCTGGTGCTGGGGGACAACATCTTCTACGGCCACGGCTTCACCGGAAGCCTGCGCACGGCCGCCAAGCGCAGCCAGGGCGCCACCGTGTTCGGCTACCAGGTGAGCGACCCCCAGCGCTACGGCGTGGTCGAGTTCGATGCCCGGGGCCGGGCCAAGAGCCTGGAGGAGAAGCCCAAGCAGCCCCGGAGCGACTGGGCGGTCACGGGCCTCTACTTCTATGACCGGCAGGTCTGCGACTTGGCCGCCAAGCTCAAGCCCTCGGCGCGGGGCGAGCTGGAGATCACCGACCTCAACCGCCTCTACCTGCAGCAGGGCCAGCTGCGCGTCGAGAAGCTGGGCCGCGGCATCGCCTGGCTGGACACCGGAACCCATGAGAGCCTCATGCAAGCGGGCAACTTCATCCAGACCATCGAAGAGCGCCAGGGGCTGAAGGTGGCCTGCGTGGAGGAGATCGCCTACCGCCAGGGCTGGATCAGCGGCCGCCAGCTGGAGGCCTTGGCCGCGCCCATGGCCAAGAACGAATACGGGAGATACCTGCTGCGGCTGCTGGATCAGGGCTGAGCGCGGGACAGGAGGCGGGATGAAGAGCCTACGATTGGGGGAGAGCGACATCCAGGTCTCGCGGCTGGCCTATGGCTGCTGGCGCATGGCCGACCATGGCGCCAGCGAGGCGCAGGCCGGGGCCATGGTGCACGCGGCGGTGGACGCGGGCTACACCTTCTTCGACCACGCGGACATCTACGGCCGCGGGGAATGCGAGCGCCTCTTCGGCCGGGTGCTGGCCAAGTCGCCCGGCCTGCGCAAGGGCATGGTCATCGCCAGCAAATGCGCCATCCGGCCCGCGGGCGACCCGGGGCCGGATTCGCCGCACCGCTACGACTTCTCGGCCAGCCACCTCATCGCCTCGGTGGAGGCGACCCTGTCCCGCCTGGGCATCAGCCAGCTGGACCTGCTGCAGCTGCACCGCCCGGATTACCTGGCCGACCCTGCCGAGCTGACCGAGGCCTTTCGCCAGCTGCACCGCAGCGGCAAGGTGCGCGCCTTCGGGGTGAGCAATTTCAGGCCCAGCCTGGTGGCGGCCCTGGTCAAGCGCACATCCCAGCCGCTGCTCGCGCATCAAGTGGAGATAAGCCTGGCGCGGCTGGAGCCCTTCACCGACGGGGTGCTGGACCAGTGCCTGGAGCTGGGCCTGCAGCCCATGGCTTGGAGCCCGCTGGCTGGCGGGCTGCTGGGGCAGGCCATCCAGCCCCAGGGGGCGCCGGCGCTGGCTGGCTTGCTGAAGGCCCTGGATGCCATGGCAGCGGGGCGCGGCGCGCTGCGCGAGCAGCTGGCGCTGGCCTGGCTGCTCAAGCACCCCTCCGGCATCATCCCCATCGTGGGCAGCACCCAGCCCGAGCGCATCCGCCAGGCCGCGGCCGCGGCTGAGCTGGAGCTGAGCCGCGAGGAATGGTATGCCCTGCTCAATGCCGCCCGGGGCGAGCGCCTGCCCTGAGCCCCCACTCTGACATCATGATGCCGCGCAAGGCCCTGAGCTATCCGGACATCCGCAACCTGGCCCTGAGCGTGGGCCTCGCCAGCTTTGCCAGCCGCGCCGTGGCGGTGGTCATCGGCTTCCAGGTCTATCAGCTCACCCATTCCACCCTGGCCCTGGGCATGCTGGGCTTGGTGGAGGCCATCCCAGCCATCGCCCTGGCGCCCTTGGGCGGCTGGGTGGCGGACCATGCCCCCCGCCGCCGCGTGCTGCTGGCCACGCGCTGGCTGGCGCTAGCC
>CAYXCT010000011.1:18541-21706 GCA_964463435.1 uncultured bacterium
GCCGCATCCCTGGGCCGGGGCGCCTGGGTGGTGCCCAGCCTCTACGCGCTGGTCTTCTTGGTGGGGGTGGCGCGCAGCTTCACCGACCCCACGGCCTCCGCCTTTGAGGCCGAGGTGGTGCCCCAAGAGCTGGTGGTGCAGGCTTCGTCATGGATCAGCAGCACCTGGCTCTTGAGCGGCATCGCCGGCCCGGCCGCGGCCGGATTCGCCTATGAGGCCTGGGGCCCGGCTGGCACTTATCTTGCCATGGCCATCCTCTTTGCCCTCTCGCTGATCCCGCTCTTCCGCATCCCATCCCGGCCGCGGCCCGTGCCTGCCAGCCGCGAGGCGCTGAGCGACAGCCTGCACGCCGGCTGGCGCTTCGTGCTCTCGCGGCAGCCGCTCATCGCCAGCATGGTGACCGACCTCTTCGCGGTGTTCTTCGGCGGCGCCATGGCCCTGCTGCCCGTGTACGCCTCGGATATCCTCAAGGTGGGAGCCCATGGCTTGGGCCTGCTCAACGCGGCGCCGGCCTTGGGCTCTTTGTGCATCATGCTGCTGGGCACCCGGCGCCCCATCATCAGCCGGGCCGGGCGCGACCTGCTGCTGTGCATCGCGGGATTCGGCGCCAGCATCCTGGCCTTTGCATTCTCCAAGAGCCTGGCGCTCTCTTTGGCTGCGCTCTTCTTCAGCGGGCTCTTTGACGGGGTGAGCATGCTCATCCGGCGCTCCATCCTGCGCCTGCTCACCCCGGATTCTGTGCGCGGCCGGGTTGCGGCAGTGAACGGCATGTTCATCTGCGCCAGCAACGAGCTGGGAGCCTGGGAGAGCGGCACCCTGGCCTCCCTCATTGGGACAGTGCCTTGCGTGGCCGTGGGAGGCGTGTTGACCCTGCTGGTGGTGGCCGGCACTGCGCTGTATGCCAAAGAGTTGCGCTGTTTGCGCTTTGATCCCATAACCTTCAAGCGGCTATGAGCTTTTATAGCCTTATTTAGAAACAAAATATTGTATAAAGGAATAGATATAAACAATTTAGGAACAAACTGTTTGCAACATGATAACACCTGTGACTGAGGTGTTTATAATAGCGATATCAACTGCTTTTTCTATTATTCCGCCACCGTAATCCCGTATATAATGCTCTATCGCCTTCGGCCTTGCAAAAGCCAAGGCAACAATGTGCTGTGAGCTGTGAATGGCGCAGGTTTCAGAAAATCTGGCTTGGATAGAAGAGCGGATCATGAGCGCCTGCCGCAAGAGCGGACGGGGCCGCGAGCTGGTGCGCGTGGTCGCGGTCACCAAGACTCAATCCAAAGAGCGGGTCTTGGAAGCGGCCCAGGCAGGGCTCAAGCTATTCGCTGAGAGCCGGGTGCAAGAGGCCAAGACCAAGCTGCCAGAGCTGGCCAGCCTTGGGGAATGGCATCTCATCGGGCATCTGCAGACCAACAAGGCCAAGCCCGCGGTGGAGCTCTTCTCTTGCATCCAGAGCGTGGATTCCATGCACTTGGCCGAGGAGCTGGGCAAGGCCGCGGCCAAGCTGGGCCGGCGCCTTGACATCTTCGCCGAGGTGAACGTCTCTGGGGAGGCGCAGAAGCACGGCCTGCCTCAGGTGGGCGCCTATGACGCGGTGCAGCGCATGGCTGGCATCGAGGGATTGGCGCTGCGCGGGCTGATGTGCATGGCGCCCGCCTCGGACGACCCCGAGGCCGCCCGCCCCATCTTCGCCGGGCTGGCCGCGCTGGCCCAGCGCTTGCAAGCCGCCCATGGGCCCTTGCAGCTCTCCATGGGCATGAGCTCTGACTTTGAAGTGGCTGTCGAGGAAGGCGCCACCCTGCTGAGATTGGGCAGCGCGCTCTTTCGCTGAAAGGGGAAGCATGGCTGAGAGATTCGCATTCATGGGCGCAGGCAACATGGCCGAGGCCTTTTGCACGGGCATGGTTCAGAAGGGGGGCATCCCTGCCGCCAGCATCTGCGCCAGCGACCTGCGCCCCGCGTCTGAGATAGCCTGGCCCGCCCGCCTGGGAGTGGCCCTGCGCGGCTCGGCCGTGGAGGCGGCGCGGGATGCCAGCACCCTGGTGGTGGCGGTGAAGCCCAAGGATGTGCCCGGCCTCTTGCAGGGGCTGCGCGAGGGCTTGGGCGCCGAGGCCCTGGGCAAGAAGCGCATCATCAGCATCGCCGCGGGCATTGCCACTGGCAAGATAAAGGCGCTGGTGGCGCCGGCGGCCTGCCCGGTGGTGCGCGTGATGCCCAACACCCCGGCCATGGTGGGGCTGGGCGCCAGCGCTTATTGCCTGGCTGAGGGCGCGGGCGAAGCCGATGCCCAGGTCGCCGAGGCCCTGCTCAAGACCCTGGGGCTGGCGGTGCGCGTGGAAGAGGGCGCCATGGACGCGGTGACCGCCCTTTCCGGCAGCGGCCCGGCTTATGTCTTCCTCTTCGCCGAGGCCCTGGCCGCGGGCGGCGAGGCCCTGGGGCTGGGCCCGGAGACGGCCTTCAGCCTGGCCAGCCAGACCCTGCTGGGCGCGGCTGAGATGGTGCGGCGCCGGCAGGACACGCCGGCCCGCCTGCGGGAGAAGGTGACCAGCCCGGGCGGCACCACGGCCGCGGCCCTCAAGGTGCTTGAGGACCAGGGCCTGCGGGCCACCGTGGCCCAGGCCATGAAGGCGGCGGCCCAGCGCAGCGCCGAGCTGGGCAAGTAAGGTGCGGCTGGAGGTGCGGGTGCAGCCCCGCGCCGGCCGCGACCAGGTGGTGGGCTGGCAGGAAGGCTGCCTCAAGGTGAAGCTGAAGGCCCCGCCCGTGGATGGGGAGGCCAACGCCGCGCTGGTGGGCTTTTTGGCCCGCATCCTGGGGCTGGCAAAGTCGCGCGTGGTGCTGCTGCGCGGGGACACGGCGCGGCGCAAGCTGGTGGAGATACCCTTGGAGCCTGGCGAAGCGCGCCGCATCTTGGATGCGGCTTCAACCGAGCGTGAGGAGAGCCATGACTGATCAGCTGGCGAAGATAGAGGCCGCTACCGCCGCGGTGCGGGCCAAGAGCAAGCTCAAGCCCGCGGTGGGCATCATCCTGGGCACCGGCCTGGGCGCGCTGGCCAAGGAGATCAAGGACCCGGTCGCCATCCCCTATTCCCAGATCCCCGAGATGCCGCTCTCCACGGTGGAGAGCCACAGCGGCGAGCTGGTGCTGGGCACCCT